>JAZRCE010000024.1:0-28352 GCA_045635445.1 Candidatus Aphodosoma sp. | reverse complement strand
TTTTTGATACATTTCATGCGGAATACAGGCGAAGGGAGTTCGATGATGGCTTCGACTGCAGGGATAGCTTTATAGAGAGCATAGTTGCATTTGACAGGGTCGACAGCGATGCGAGTGGTTGCTACAAGAGCAGAGAGAGTTGGTTTGATATTGGTGTAATCGTCGGTTTTTACGCCTGCTTTATTGAGATGAGCGAGTGCTTCGGCAGTGAGTTTGTCGGGATTAATGAAAAGAGTTGCATCTTTGTCTGTTACAAGGCCGAAGGCGATGAGCACTGGATTGTAGTCGATATCGGCGCCACGGAGGTTGAAGAGCCAAGCGATGTCATCGAGAGCAGTGAGCAACAAAGAGTTGGCATTGGCATCTGCCATACGAGCGCGAAGGGCTGTGAGTTTGTCGGCAGTTGATTGACCGCAATGGGTTTCGTCGAAGACTACGGCTTTAGATTGAGGCATAGCAGGACGGTCGGTCCAAATAGCATTGATGAAATCGAATTCGGTGTAGATGTTTAGTCCAGCAACACGGAGTTCGGCTTCGAGAGCTTTGTAGCCGTTGATAGATATCATATCAGGGTTGATGGCAACAGTTTTGCCAGCACCGAGAGTAGTTTTGAGCCATTGGTTGATGGTAGGAGTGCCAATTTCGCCCTCTTTTTGGAGAGTGAGACCAGATAGTTGGAGTTGTTCGCTAGCTTGGAGAAAATAGCGAGAGTCGGTCCAAAGGCATCCGCCATCGGCAGTGATTACGGCAGTACCTGCAGAGCCTGTGAATGCAGATACATAGTTGCGTTCTTGCCAGTGAGCAGCGATGTATTCACTTGCGTGTGGGTCGGTGCCCGGAACGATGAGGGCATCAACTTTGTGCTCTGCCATGAGAGCGCGGAGAGATGTAAGTTGTTTCATTTATTAGATTGTTAGTAGCGAATAACAAGAGTATTTGAACTCGGATTCGCTTTGTTAGTATTTATTAGTTATTTTTGTTGTTTTAAAATTAAGTGTTAAGTAGTGATGATTATGTATTGATTTACTATGCAAAGATAGATATTTTTTTGTAATAATGAAAATTTTTTTGTTGTTTATTAAACTTTTTTGTTTGAAAGATGTCAAATTGACAAATGATAATAAAAAAGCGCGCAAAATAAAGTAGTATTAATTATCTAAAAAGATTATGATTATGAGACGTATATTCTTTTTATTAGGCATAGTATTGGCTGTGATAGGAGTGCACGCGCAACAAAGAGTGACGGTAGAAGCACAAAATTATCAAGTGAGTGATAATCTTGACCTCGAAGCTGTGGCCATTACGTTTGGAGAATCGAAAAATATTGAGGATTTTGAGCGTAGATTGAATGATCCAGATAATAGACTTTCAAATCTTGATTTAAATAATGATGGATATGTTGACTTCCTTAGAGTGGTGGAAGTGGAAGAGAAAGGAACCCATTTAGTGGTGATACAAGCGGTGATAGGTGACAATTTATATCAAGATGTGGCAACAGTGATAGTAGAGGGAGAGAATGAGACATCGGCAACAGTGACGATAGTGGGTAGTCGCGATATATATGGTAATAATTACGTAATTGTACCAAAATATGTGGTGAGACCTGTGATTTTTGGTTGGTTTTGGACTCCAACCTATGTAGTGTATCGTTCGGCTTGGTATTGGGGATTCTATCCAAATTATTATTATAGACACTTATGCTGGGGATATCATACATATCATAGACACATGCATAGATGGCATACACACTATCATGACCATTGCCACTTTCATCGTCCGAAAGAGTATCATCATAGCGCACATCATGTAGAGATGCATCGTGGTGTAGGTAGAAATGATTATGTAATACATAGACCTAATGCAGGTTATAGAAAAGAACCAACTCCAAATCGTAATCTTGTGACGCATTCAGTGGTTGGCACATCTAATGAAACAGAGATTCATTCAAATGCGACTCAACAAGGTCGACCTGCAGGAAGTGTGAGTACAAGCAGAGGAAATACTGCAACTAGTACATCTACGACAACCACTCGTAGTACATCTACAACAGCAAGACCAACACCTTCAACTACACGCACTACCACCACAACAACATCGCGTCCTACTACGACAACTACACGCAGTACAACTGCAACAGCAAGACCAACACCTTCAACTACACGCAGTACCTCAACAACAACACGTTCTACTACTACAACCTCTCGTAGTACATTAAAAACCACCTCAAGATAATAAATAAAATAAATTGTAATATAGATTATAGAAAAAAGTCAATCTCACTTGTTATGAAAGGGGGCAGTGGTTTGTGAAAATCGCTGTCTCTATTTTTTTGTTATTTAACGTTTTGAAATGGTGAAGTGTAGTATATTTTTTGTAACTTTGCATATTGAAAATTAAATTTTAATATTTTATGATAGTAGTTTTAACAGGAGCTGGAATTAGTGCAGATAGTGGCATTGCAACGTTTCGAGATTCGGATGGTTTGTGGGCTAATTATCGTATAGAAGATGTGTGTACTCCAGAGGCTTTGGTGCGAAATAGAGCTAAAGTAATAGAATTTTATAATATTCGTCGTAAGGAGTTGCTCGAAAAAGAACCTAATGCGGCGCATGTGGCTTTAGTTGAGTTGGAGAAGAGGAGAGACGTATGTGTTATTACGCAGAATATCGACGATTTGCATGAGCGCGCAGGTAGCAAAAATGTGGTGCATTTGCACGGAGAGTTGCGTAAGTTGCGTAGTTCGTGGAACGAGATGGCGACAGTGGATATAGAAGGATGGGAACAGAAAATGGATGAGAAACATCCTGATGGGTCGTTGTTGCGCCCGTTTGTGGTGTTTTTTGGTGAGTCGGTGCCTATGCTTGAAAAGGCTATTGAGATAACAGAAAAGGCAGATGTATTGATTATAGTAGGTACGTCGCTCAATGTTTATCCTGCAGCATCGTTGGTGAATTTTGTGCGTTCGGATGTGCCTATATATATTGTAGACCCAGCAGTGAACGACGCAAATGCGGCATTTAATGCACCTAGAATTCCGAATAGGATTACTTATATTGCAGAACGAGCCGCTATAGGTGTGCCAAAACTTGTAGAAAAGATTATAGATAATCACTAATTTTTGTAGTTATGGAATTGTCTTTCGAATTTTTCTTGTTGTTGGTAGGTATATTGCTTTTTGTGAGTATTATACTTGGTAAGGCAGGTCATAGATTTGGTGTGCCAACCCTTTTGATGTTCTTGTTTTTGGGATGTTTTGTGGGAAATGAGGGCCTTGGATGGATTGATTTTCATTCACCTCAAGTGGCACAAAGTATAGGTGTGATAGCGTTGAATGTCATATTGTTTTCGGGCGGTATGGATACAAAAATAGGCGATATTAAGCCAGTTTTGTTGCCAGGATTGACATTGGCAACGTTGGGGGTGTTGCTTACGGCATTGATGACCGGCGGGTTTATATATTGGATTACGAATAGTTGGTTTACGGCAGTATCATTTACTTTTGTTGAATCGTTATTGTTGGCTGCAACGATGTCGTCTACCGATTCGGCATCGGTATTCTCGATATTGAGGTCGAAGAACTTGGCACTGAAAGAGAATTTGCGTCCATTGTTGGAGTTGGAGTCGGGTAGTAACGACCCTATGGCGTATATGTTGACTATTGTGTTGTTGCAATTGTTGAATACGCCAGATGTGAGTGCATTAGAGGTTGTATGGTTGTTTGTGGAGCAGTTTGCGCTTGGCATGGTGTGTGGTTATTTGCTCGGACGATTGTCGAAACGCATTATCAATCGTATAGATTTGACCAACGATGCTTTATATTCGGTATTGCTTATATCGGTGATGTTGTTTATTTTCGGTTTTACGACATGGATTGGCGGTAATGGCTATTTAGCTGTATATATCGGTGGATTGTTTTTGGGCAATAGTAGATTTGTGCATAAACGTAGTTCGATGAAGTTTTTTGACGGTCTTACGTGGTTGTTTCAGATAGTGATGTTCTTGTCGCTTGGTTTGTTGGTGAATCCGTCGGAATTGTTGCCAGTGGCAGGGATAGGTATTTTGGTCGGTGTGTTTATGATATTTGTTTCGCGTCCGTTGTCGGTGATGTTGTCGATGTTGCCATTCCGTAAATTTACGTTCAATGGGCGAATCTTTACATCATTCGTGGGATTGCGTGGGGCAGTGCCAATTATTTTTGCTACATATCCGATGATTGCTGGAGTAGAGAATGCCAATACGATGTTTAATATTGTGTTCTTTATCACTATTTTGTCGTTGGTATTCCAAGGCACGATGATACCCCAGGTGGCGCGTTGGTTGAAACTTGATTTGGCAATGAAGAAGAAGGTGAAATTGAAAGAGTTTGATGTGGAATTTTCGGATGAGATTAAGTCAGCTATGAGTGAGATGACTGTGACTCAGAAGATGATTGCAAATGGTGATAGATTGATGGATATTACTATACCGGATCATACGTTGGTAGCGATGGTAAAGCGTGACCATAAGTATTTTATTCCGCGTGGAAATACTCATTTGATGGTAGGTGATAAGATTTTGATTATTACGGATAATGAAGTGGCGATGAAGGAGGTTAAAAATATTTGGATAGAATAAAAAAAAGGCTAACTGAAAAGTTAGCCTTTTTTATTCTTTGCATTTCTTTATTATTCCATAGAAGCGAGATATTTTTCGGCTTCCATTGCTGATTTACATCCTGAAGCTGCTGCGCAGATTGCTTGGCGGTAGATAGGGTCAGCTACGTCACCAGCAGCGAATACCCCTGGTACGTTTGTAAGAGGGCGGAACGGTTCTGTAAGAATGTAGCCTTCTTCGTTTGTATTGATGTATTTTTTGAAGATGTCGCTATTAGGGTGGTGACCAATTGCGAGGAAGAATCCATCGATTTTGATGTCTACGATTTCTTCGTCTAATTCGCCTTTGCGTTTGATGAGTTTAGCTCCTTCGAGAAGGTCTTCACCATAGAGACTTTGAGTATTATGTTCGAAAAGAACGGTGATTTTTTCATTTTTGAATACGCGATCTTGCATTACTTTAGATGCGCGGAGGAATGGTTTACGCACGATAAGGTAAACTTTTTCGCAAAGACCAGCAAGGTAGCATGCTTCTTCGCATGCAGTGTCGCCACCACCTACTACCGCAACTGTTTTTTTTCGGTAGAAGAAACCGTCGCAAGTTGCACAAGCAGATACACCTTTACCCATATATTTGTGTTCGTCGGCAAGACCAAGATATTTAGCACTTGCGCCTGTAGCGATGATTACAGTGTCGGTTTCGATTACTTTTTCGCCATCGATAGTGAGTTTTTTAGGTGAGCAACTGAAGTCAACTTCTGTGATGCAACCGAAACGTACATCTGTACCGAAACGTTCAGCTTGAGCTCTAAGATCTGCCATCATAAGGTTAGCGTCGATACCTTCTGGATAACCAGGGAAGTTTTCGATTTCAGTGGTTTGTGTTAATTGACCACCAGATTGCATACCCTCGTAGAGTACAGGAGCAAGGTTAGCGCGTGAAGCGTAGATTGCGGCTGTGTAGCCTGCAGGGCCTGAGCCAATGATAAGGCATTTTACTTTTTCGTTCATAATTATATTAATGATTAATGATTAGTTAGTAATGATATTTGTGAAGTTGATATTTTTCGCTATGCAAAGGTACGATAAATTTGGCATATTAGCAAATGTTTTTTGCTTATTTTGCTAGCCAAGTTTCGGGATTTTGTATGTTTGTATCTTTGTATAGCATAAAATATAGTTCTGTTTTGTTGTCGTTTTCTGTATCGGTGTAGATTTTTCCTATTTTTTGTTTGGTGGAAACTTTATCTCCTACCTTGACATAAAGTGTTACTAGATTGGAATATACGGTGCGATAGGTGCCATGTTTTATTATGACCGATTGGTTGCTTCCTGGAACAGAAAAGCATTGTGTGACTTCGCCGTCGAAGATGGCTCTAGCATCAGAGCCTGCTGGGACTTGAAAATATGTTCCTTTGTTGTTGATTTGTACTTTATCAAGGAATGGGTGGGGTTGTATACCAAAATGACCACTGATGAACCCTTTTTCTATTGGATGAGGTAGTTTTCCTTTGTTGGCTTCGAAGTTGCCTGCTACGAGTTTTTCTTCTTTGCTGAGTTGGTATGGATCTTTTTTACCTTGTTGTTTTGCTAGTTTTGCTGCTTCTTCTTTTTGTCGTTTGATTTCGGCCGCAATTATATCTTGTATTTTTTTGTTGAGTTTGTCGGCTTTCTTTTGTTGTTCATTTTGTTTTTTCTTGAGGTTTGTTTCTTTCTTTTTAAGGGTGATTAGTTCGTCATTGCGTTGGCGTTGTTGTTCTTCTAAGCGTTGTTGTTCTAGTTCTTTTGCACTGACGGCTGTTTCTTTTTGTATTCTATTTTCTGTTAGTTGGTTTTCTTCTATTTCTAGTTGTTGTGTTATTTTTTGTATTTCTTGTGCTTGATATTTGCGGTGGGCTGCTATTTGTTGTAGATATCGAAAGCGACGAATGGCTTGATTGAAATTGTTGGCAGATATAATGAATAGTATCGGTGAGAAGTATTTGTGTTGAGTGTAGATTGCACGGGTAGAACGGGCGTATTCATCGCGTAGTTTGTTGAGACGTTCAATGTGTGTTTGTCGAGAGTTTTGTAATGTTGTGATGAGTGTATCAAGAATTGTTATTTCCTGATTTAGAGTGTTTATATAGTTGTTACTTTGTTCTATGGATTTTTTTAGTAAGACGAGTTTGTTTTCTGTTCCTTTTTTGTTTTTTTGAGTTTCGTTGAGTAGTCGGTTTGTTACGGCAAGCTCATTGAGTGTCTTTTTTTTCTCTGCTTCAAGTTCTTTTATTGTTTGTGCT
The DNA here is from genome assembly GCA_045635445.1 of Candidatus Aphodosoma sp. Taxonomy (GTDB): domain Bacteria; phylum Bacteroidota; class Bacteroidia; order Bacteroidales; family Paludibacteraceae; genus Aphodosoma. Next base: position 21,478 of record JAZRCE010000024.1, on the reverse strand, counting down.
TTTAGATTAATGCATAATGCACAATATGTAATGCAGAATAGTATTATTAGTATTTTTTTCATATTGTTGGGTTTGTTTTATTTTTTGAGAAGGTTCATTAGGCCTATTTTTTTGTATCGAGTGATGTTGATTGGTGAAATGGTAAGTGGTTCGTTGAATTTGATTTTTTCGATGTTGAATGTTACTGATATTTTGTTTTGTGTCATAGTGGTTTGTAGGTATATGTTTTCGGGAAATAGGATTTTATCGAAAGATTTTAATGTGTTGTAGGTAATTGTCATTACTAATAGGTCTTCGTAGCGTAATCCGCTCATTACTAGTCTATTTGTATTTTGGTCTATATCGAATTGTTGGGTGTATTTGCCGATTGGGGTGTTGCTAACGATAGTAGTTGTATCGGCTATGTTTTTGATACTGAAATTTTTGCATATTTCATTAGGATTGGTTGTGGTGGGTGTGAATATTTTGTGTGAGAATAGAGCTTCAATGGCTTTATAGTCAACATTGAATCCCCAATTGAGTTTGATGTATTCGTAGTTATTTTGAGAATAGCATCGATTGAGTTTATCGTATATGATGAATTCTTTTGGTGTAAATTCTGCTCGGTACATTTCGATGCCTAGAGCGGGTTGAATACTTATGCTTACTATGCTATCGGTAACTATACGGATTGATGATTTTAATGTAAGGTTTATATCGTCATTGTTTATGTTTATGGATATTTTTGACATATTCATTGTGGCGAATTGGGGTTGTGCGTTGTGGACTTTTTGTGTTAATTCGCAGATATTTATTTGTTGTGGTTTGTTTGATTTATGTGCAATTTGTCTAGTTTTACAACTAGACATTATTGATATAACTATGATTAATAGTATTAGTATTTTGTTATTTTTCATTGTTTTGGAAGAAGTTTATGATGGTTTCAATGATATTTTTTTCGTTGAAATTATCGGGGTTTAGGTTGTATATTTCGAGTGCTTGTTGCCACATTTCTTTTGCTTGGTCAATGCGGTTGGTTTTGAAGTAGAGACATCCAATGTGATATAGGGTTTCTATGCTAAGGTTGGCATTGTTTGCGTTTTCTATGCGTAGTAGTTTGTTGAAATAGAATTCTGATAGGAAGTTGTCGCCTTGTAGGAATAGAATCCATGCATAGGTATCGAGTATGTAGATATTTTCGGATTCTAATTCGAGTGCTTTTGCTGCCATTTTTTCGGCTTTTTTGAGGTCGGGTTTTGGTTGTTTGGTGATGTTGTAGGCGACATTGTTGAGTACTATGGCGTTATTTGGGTCATAGATGAGGCAACTATCGTACATTTGCATGGATAGTGAGTCATTGTTTAGGAGAGAGTATGTATCGCCAATTATTTGGTATATTGTGCTTTTGAAGTGAGGTGTGGTTACAGATGGTAGTATTCTGAAACTTTCGTTAATTAGAGTATCGGTTAGTTCGTTTTGAAATAGACTGATGATGTATAAGAATGCCCAATTGTCTTTGTTGAATTTTTGGTATCCTTCTTTTGTTAGTTTTAGTAATTCAGCTTTATTATTTAAATTGTCATATATTTGTATGAGTTGTAGGTCTATATTTTCGTCGTTTTTTAGTTCTCTTATTTGGTATAGTGTTTGTTTCCAGCGTGTTGTATCTTGTTGTGCTTTGTAGATATCGGCTTCTAGTTCAAGTATTTTTATGTTATTTGGATATATAGTATTTAGTTGTGTGATTACTTGTGTTAGTTTGGTGTTATTGTTTTCTTGGATGTAGCCAGATAGTAGTGGGCGAATTAATTTGATGGTATATGAGTCTGTTAGATCAGTTGTTTTTATTGCATCGAGTGTGTATTGTTCGCTAAGGGTATCGTTGTTGGCGTTTTTGTAGTATTCGGCAAGTGCGAGAAGAATAGTTGCGTCGTTAGGGTATTTTTTGTTTAGTGTGTTTAGAAGGGAATATGATTTTTGGTTTTTATTTTCGGAAACGTATACGTTGTTTAATAAGAGAGATGCATTGTAGTGGTCTTCGGGATGTTTGTCGATGTATGTGAGTATGTGTGGTTCTATTTTGTTGGTTTTATTAGCTGCTTTGAATATGCTTGCGCGTATTGCGATGGTTTCGAGTGATTCGCCTTCAAGCTTTTCGTATTTGTCGAGTTCTTTATGTGATTTTTTGTATTGTTTGGTTTGTAGATATAGGTTGCAGAGGGTGTATATGTTGTCTGTGTTGTAGGGTTCTAATTTGTTGAGTTTTTTGAATTGTGTGATGGCTTCTTCGTATTGTTGAAAACCTTGTAGCATTAGCGCATAGTTTTTGAGGTATAGTTTGTTTGTTGGTTGTAGAATGGTAGCTGCTTTGATAGCTTGTATGGCATCACTATATTGTTCTGTTTGATATAGGGATTCGTATATCATATAGAGCAATATGTCTTGGTGTTGAAAGTTTTTTAGAGAGTCGCTATGCCAAAGAACTTTATGCAGTATATTTAAGGCTGATGTGTGATCGCCTTTGATTTGTAGTTCTTTGGCTTTGAATATGTTGTATATTGTGTTATCACGAAGCGTAGAGTCTTTGAGTTGTTCGTTTTGGATTGAGATACGAAACATTGAATCGGCATATTCTTCGTGAGCTGATAAGCTAGTGCATAATGACGAAAGTATGATGCAGAATAGGGTATTTATTAGTTTTTTCATGATTATTGTTTGCCTGTGTGTCCGAATCCGCCTTCTCCACGTTCGGTTGATGATAGAGTTTCTACTTCGATAAATTCTGCTGTTTCGTGGCGTGCTATGACCATTTGGCAGATGCGGTCGCCGTCGTTGATGGTGAATGGGTCGGCGCTAAGGTTTACTAATATAACGCAAATTTCGCCACGATAGTCGGCATCAATGGTGCCGGGTGTGTTGAGCACGGTGATGCCATTTTTGATGGCGAGACCTGAACGTGGGCGAATTTGTGCTTCGTAGCCTTCAGGTAGGGCGATGTATAGACCTGTTGGGATTAGTTTTCGTTCTAATGGTTTGAGGGTGATTGGCTCGTTGATATTTGCACGTAGGTCCATACCTGCAGATAGAGGTGTGCTGTATTGAGGGAGTGCGTGGCGTGATTTGTTGATGATTTCGATTTTCATAGTTTTTATTTTTTTTAGATAAGAAGACAATAGAAGGTGATTTTTTATTCCAACCATATTTTTAGGGCTGCGTCGGCTTGCTGGTGGAGCATTGCGAGTCCGTTTTGTGTTGTTGCGCCTTGTTGTTTTGCGAGTTGTAGAAATTGTGTTTCGATTGGGTTGTAAACAAGGTCGTAGATGAGGTGTTTGTTGGTTAGTTGGGTGTAGTCGATATTGGGCTTGGTGTTGGTGTGTGGGTGCATGCCCAATGGTGTGGTGTTGATTATAATAGGTGCTAATTGTGTTATTGTGTTGGTATCTAATTCTTTGTGAGTGACGAGGCGGAAGGGTATGTTCAATTTATTGAGTACGTATTGCACAGCTTGAGAGGCACCGCCTGTACCAAGTATGACTGCGTGAGTGTGATTTGGTTTAAGCATAGGTTTAAATGTGTTGCGAAAACCAATGATATCGGTGTTGTGACCGATGAGATTGTTATCTTTGATTTCTATTACGTTTACTGCTCCTACTGCTGCAGCTTCGGGTGAGAGTGAGTCGAGGTAGGGTATTACAGTGCGTTTGTGAGGTATTGTGATATTGAATCCTTGATATTTGTCCGAGTGAGCTAGGTCGATGAATTCGGCTATGTCGGGTAGGTCGATTAGTTCGTAGTGGGCGTCAATACCTTCGTTTTTGAATTGGGTGTTGAGGTATTGTGCTGAGAATGAGTGTTCTACTGGATGTCCGATTAGGGCGAATTTCATATTAATTATTATATGTTACTTTTGTGACCCAAAGTGACCCAAAGTCTTGTGCCTTGCACAGATGCCATTCGGTGTTAATGATAAATTAGAAAAAATATTTAGATTAAGTGGTTTTATTTATTTTTTATAATTTTTTTGATGATGTAGTAGATTGCGATGAGGGCGAGAATTGCGAGGATGATGTATCCTATCTCGTGTGAGTAGTGGTTGATGAGGTCCATGTTGTCGCCGACGATGTAGCCAATAATGGCGAGTACCACGTTCCAGATGCCAGCACCGAGGGCGGTGTAGAGCACGAATGGTAGGATAGGCATACGAGCCAAACCTGCTGGTATTGAGACGAGTTGTCGAATGCCAGGAATAAGTCGACCGACAAAAGTTGCTATTGCACCTTTGCTATTAAAGTAGTCTTCGGCTTGTTTGATTTTATCGCTAGAAAGAAGACAAAGACGCCCGAGTCGACTATCGGCGAAACGGTAGATAATAGCACGTCCGAGACTGACCGAAAGTACGTAGTTGACTAATGCGCCGATGATAGCACCAAGCGTAGCAAACAAGATGATGAGGAAGATGTTTAGGTTCGACTCTTTGCGCGCAGAAACAGCGGCTGCAGGGGGTACAACTACTTCGGAAGGGAAGGGGATGAACGAACTTTCAACTGCCATGAGGGCAGTGATAGTGCCGTAGTTCATATTTTGGTCGTACCAATCGGCTATGATATCAACATATGATTTGTCGGTAGAGACTGAATCGGTAGTATTGTTGGCATTTATCAAGCAGTTTGAGATAATCAAAGCGCAAATGATAGTGAGTATTTTTTTCATAATTTATTGTTTGATAAAAGAGATAGCATCGGGGAATACTGATAGAAAAATTTCGTCGGTATTTGAGATAGTTTCACGAGCAATATTTAGGTGTTTTGTTGCCAATTCTAAATTGCCAATGCCATAGTAGGCAATAGTGAGAAATATTTCGATACGTTCGAATGAAGAGCGTTTTCTATAAGCTATTTCGAGTAATTCGCGTGCGTGGTCGTACTCAGCATATTGTAGTAATATGATAGCTGTTTCGTAGCATATGCTTGTATTTTCGGGGTCGAATTCGAGACATTTAGTGAAGTGATTAAGAGCTTTTATTATGTATATTTCTTGGTTTGTTTCGTAGGCAATATCTTTTTCGACGAGAGCACGATAATATATAATGTCGAGTGTTTGAGGAAACTTTTCATCGGCAGAGCATATGGTGTCGTATGCTTCGTCGAGTTTGCCAATGTTGTGAAGGCAACAAGCTTTGCCTATCCAAACAATAGGCACATCGGGGTTTATTGCCATAGCCTGTTCGTAGAGGTTGAGAGCGCTAGTCCAATCGTTTAGGTTCTCGTATGTTTCAGCTAGAAACGATATTACCATATCATCGCCAGGATTTTTCTCGATATACTCTTTATATGGTTCTACGGCTTCGTTGAATTTGCCAAGATTGAATAGGCAGTGAGCACGTTGCAATTTGGCTTGTTCGTCGTCGGGATTTATAGCGAGAGCATATTCGTACGAGCTGAGAGCGTCGGTTAGTTTGTTTTGGCGGAACTGTATTGAGCCAAGCAAACCCCATATTTCGTGTTGATATGGGTTGATATTGATAATTTTAGTTAGGGTTTCTTCTGCTTTTTCGAATTCTAGGAGCTCTTCGTATGCGATAGCCTTTTCGATTAGAAGGTTTTCATGTTCGGGAAACAGAGTGAGTCCGTTGTCGATAAAGTCAAGAGCCATCGAGCACTGCTTGTAGGAGTTGTATAGCGATGCAATATCGGTGAATATTGCCGGCAACTCTTTGGGATTGCAGATGGTAAGGTAGCGATTGAAAAGATTTTTCGATTCCTCGTATCGCGATGTGTGGATGTAGCATTCGGCGAGAATAGCTACATAGTCAGGTTCGGGATTTGGTATTGATTCGAGGATTTTAGTAGCCTCGACATATTTTTCTTCGAGGAGATAAAGTTTAGCCTCTATGCATTTGATTTTCTCCGAGTTAGGGTGCAAACGACAAGCATAATCGATAGCTATGCGTGCTTGGTCGTATTGACTAGCAACAAGATAGCAGTCGATTATGGTTTCAAGTTCATCTGTGTCGTAGTATTGCACAATGCCTTGTTTTATGTTGTTTTCGAAGCGTTCGATTAACGCTTGTAGTTCTGGATCGAATTCCATTATATATTTGAAATTTGAAAGTTGAAATTTGAAAGTTGATATAATTGGTTAAATTTTCAACTCTCAAATCTCAATTTATTTAGTCTTTGCGGCGGAGTACGAGAGCAGAGCGAGCAGGGATGTAAAGTTGCAACCACTCTTTGTTTTTGAGGTGAGAAGGTTGAGTGTAGTGCTCGATAGAATCGTCTGTAAATCCAAATCCTCCGTATTGTTTGTCGTCGGTATTGAGTACTACATTGTAAACACCTTTTTTCACAAGTATGCCATAGTCGGTGAAAGATTTTTCGCCGTTGAAGTTGAAGATAAACAACAAGTCGCGACGGCGAAAAGCTACGATTTGATCGCCTTCGTTGTCCCACACTTTTTCGATTTGCGATTCGCTAAAGCGATATTCTTTTCTTATGAGTTCGAGCATATCATGGTCGAATTGTGCGAGGTCGGTGTAGAGGAGTTCTTTGCGGTCGACGAGTGACCATTGGCGGCGCGCATATTTGTGCGACCAGTTATTGCCTTGACGAGGGAAGTCGATCCATTCTGGGTGACCAAATTCGTTGCCCATAAAGTTGAGGTATCCACCATTGATAGTAGCAGCAGTCATGAGACGAATCATTTTGTGGAGGGCAATACCGCGGTTGACCATGAAAGTTTCGTCGCCACGTTGCATGTGCCAATACATATCGGCATCGATGAGGCGGAAGATGATAGTTTTGTCGCCTACAAGGGCTTGGTCGTGAGATTCGGCATAGGAGATAGTTTTTTCACCGAGACGACGGTTGGTCATTTCATAGAATATGTGTCCAGCTTTCCAATCTTCATCTCGCACCTCTTTGATATATTTAATCCAGAAGTCAGGGATACCCATTGCCATGCGAAAGTCGAATCCTACGCCACCATCTTCAAATGGTACAGCTAATTCTGGTAAGCCCGACATCTCTTCGGCAATAGTGATAGCTTCAGGGTTTACTTCATGAATGAGTTTGTTGGCAAGAGTGAGGTAGCAGAGGGCATCGCCATCTTGATTGAGGTTGTAGTAGTCTTCATAGCCTTTGAAGTCTTGACCGAGTCCATGGTTGCGATATATCATCGAAGTTACGCCATCAAAGCGGAAACCATCGAATTTATACTCCTCAATCCAGTATTTACAGTTAGAGAGGAGGAAGTGTAGCACTTCATTTTTAGCATAGTTGAAGCATAGAGAGTCCCAAGCTGGATGTTCGCGACGATCGCCACCATGGAAGTATTGATAAGGTGTACCGTCGAAACGACCGAGGCCCTCAATTTCGTTTTTCACAGCATGCGAGTGCACGATGTCCATAATTACAGCAATACCTAGTTTGTGAGCTTCATCGATGAGTTGTTTCAACTCTTCGGGTGTACCAAAACGCGACGAAGGGGCAAAGAAACTTGACACGTGGTATCCAAATGAACCATAGTATGGGTGCTCTTGGATGGCCATAATTTGTATACAATTGTATCCAGCTTCGGCTATGCGAGGGAGGATATTTTCGCGGAATTCGTTGTATGTTCCCACCTTTTCCTCCTCTGCTGCCATACCGATATGACATTCATATATTAAGAGTGGAGCCTTTGTTGGATGGAATTTGCGGATGCGGAATTTGTATTCCTGTTCGGGATACCACACTTGAGCTGAGAAGATTTTGGTTTCTTCGTCTTGTACCACACGACGACACCAAGCAGGAATACGTTCGCCAGAACCACCATACCATTCTACGTGGAGTTTGTATAGATCGCCGTGTTGTATGTATTTTTCGCCTATTTTCAATTCCCACACACCATTGTCTTGTGGCTCTAGACGATATTTCTCATTTTTTTGCCATTGGTTGAAGTCGCCGATTAGGTATATGGCAGTGGCATTTGGAGCCCATTCGCGTAATACCCAACTGCGTTTTACTTTGAATAAACCAAAGAATAGATATCCAGATGCAAATTCAGAGAGCGAATTGTTTGAGTTGCCCAATAATTCTTTTTCGCGAGCAATAGCATACTTATGGCGACCAACGATGGCAGATTCAAACGGAGCCAAATAAGGGTCGTTTTGCGTGATTTTTAGTTGTTCTCTCATAAGACTTTGTATTTTGATAGAGACTATAGAATAACTATAGAGTCTATAGATTATTTAGAGTGTAGGTTTTTCTTTATTTGGTTCGACTGATATTTTTACTATTAGTTTGAGATGGTTGTTTGTTGTGTCGATGCAAGGGGCGTGTGCGTCTTCTGGAAAGAAGATAATGAATTCGCCTTTGTTGAGTGTGATGTATTCGTTTGGTGTATCATTGTAAAAGACAATGTCGCGCTCTGCGTCGAAATCACTGATTGGGGTGAGGCATTCTTGAGTTGGTTTTAGACCGAATGTTTCGCTGCTTGTAAGTGGCATTTGGATGTCGATGTATTGGCGATGAGATTCAAGAAGGGCCTCTTTTTTTGTTTTTGAGTTGATTTCGTTTATGTTGATATATACATATTTTCCATCGAGTTCGATGTGTCCTGGTTGTAAGGCATTAAGATTGAGCGATTGTAGAATTTCGAATATACTACGAAAATTTGGATGTAAGTTGTCGTAGTTGTGGGCGTTGCGTATGTTGTCTTTTATCATAAAATGTTTTATTTATTTAGTCTAATGCGAAGTAGTTCTATTTTTTGTGAGAGTCTTAGTTGTAGATCTGTGAGATGTATTATGTTGGATATGGTTATTGCTAATTCGTATGATTGTGCAAAAGCTTCTCGTTCTGTAGGTGTGAGATAATAGTGATATGGTTGTCCTTCTCCGATAAGTGATATTTTTATTCTGCTGTCTTTGTATTTTGTTATGAATTCTATTGTGTTATTAAGTGTATTTTCATCAAAAACAATAATTTCGTGATAGTTGCCCATATCTAGAAATTGAGAAATGTTTGAGTTTGGGGCAATGAGAGATTCTACAAATAAGGAATCTGCTGTGATACGCATTAAATTGTGGTTTGCTTTTGGACCAATATAGTATGATGTGATTGTAAGTTTGCCAAATTCGTTGACTGAGGGTTTTAGGTAACAACGAGATGTGTTGTTTTCTGTGCGTAATTTTTTGTGTTCAAATGAACCTAAAGTTTGGTATTCTTCGTTTTTGATGAATATGAAGTTTTTTTGTAATTCAGGTAAGCGTTCTTGAAGTTTGGTTAATGAACTATCTATGTTTGGTAAATTTATTATGGCATGACGATATTCAATATCCCAACTAAGGGTATCGGCAATACGGCGAATAGGTATGTTTTTGGGGAATTTTGTGTGTATGGAATCAATGCGTAATAGTGCTGCAGAGTCTTGTCCTTCGTTTATAAGTTGCTTTATGTGATTTATTTCTGATAATGCAAGGTCGGTTTCTGAATTTTTGCAACTAGTTATGGCTATGGTTAGAATTAATAAGATGTATAATATTTTGTTTTTCATATAAATACGTTTTATAAAGTTTATAATATCCCTTCTGCAAAGTTACAAAAAAAAATTGATATTTTCTCTATTTTTTTTGTCTTTTTTTTAGAAAATCAAGGTTGTTGTGTTTTTTTTTCTTTCTTAATAAATTTATGGGATGCAATAGTTTTTTTTGTGTGTATAAAATGATTTTTATTAATAAATGTTATTTTTATTTATTTAATATTTATTTTTGATTAAATGTTTGTGTATTTTAAAAAAAATGTTATATCTTTGCATCGAAAAGTTACAAAATGACACTTTTGTTAAGAAAATATGTAAATTGTAAAATTTGCAGATTAAACTTTGGTTCAGTTTTTGTATCTAATTAAGTGAACAAACAAATTTTATTAACTTTCTTAAAATTATTTACTATGAAAAGATTTTTTTTATTGTTGATGCTTATTCCGATGGCTTTAGGTTTGGCGTCTTGTGATTATCATGATCGTTTTATTACTGTTGGCGATTTGCCTACAAAGACAACAACTTTTATTGCTGATGTATTTCCTAATTGTGATATTGTTTCGATAGATAAGGATCGTGATATTGATGGTGTTACTTATGATTTGGTGCTAAGTTGTGGTGTTCGATTGGAGTTTAATCGTTCGGGAGAGTGGAATGAGATTGATTGTGAACCGAATGCAGTGCCAGAAGTAGTTATTCCTGAAGGAATTAAGAATTTTATGGCTGAGAATTATTCGAAATATTTTATTGAAAAGATTTCTCGTGAGTGGTATGGTTATAAGGTAGAACTTAATATTGATGTGGAACTTACGTTTGATAAAAATGGTAATTTTAGACGTTTCGATGATTAATTCATTGGTGTAATAACAAAAAAAGAGGGCAATCTAGATTGCTCTCTTTTTTTTGTGTTTTATGGTGTTGTTTTATAGAAGTTCGTTGATTCGGCGCATTGCTTCTGCTGTGTTTTCGTAGGTGTTGAATGTGGTGAGGCGGAAGTAGCCTTCGCCGTACTCGCCGAACCCTACGCCTGCGGTGGCCAATACGTACACCTACTTTATGAGATAGTCGAAGAATTCCCAAGATGTCATACCGTTAGGGCATTTGAGCCAAATATATGGCGAGTTGTGACCGCCAGTGTAGAATATGCCTTTGGCATCGAGCACGTCGGTGATGAGTTTGACGTTACGTTTGTAGTATTGGATATTTTTGTCGGCTTCGGTAAGGCCTTCGGGAGAGAGGGCAGCTTCGAGGCCGCGTTGAGTCATATAAGGAGCGCCATTGTACTTGGTTGTTTGGCGTTGTTGCCATAGGCGAAGGAGAGATACACCTTCGCGAATGAGGTCTTTAGGAACAACAGTGTAGCCACTGCGAACGCATGTGAAACCTGCGGTTTTAGAGAGCGAGTTGAATTCGATGGCGCAAGTGCGAGCTTCAGGGATGCTGAAGATAGAGTGAGGGCAGTCGGCATCGGTGATGAAGCGTTCGTAGGCGTTGTCGTAGAGGATTACGGCATTGTGTTTATTAGCATAATCGACCCATGCTTGCATTTGAGAGCGAGAGAGTGCTGCGCCAGTTGGGTTGTTAGGCGAACAGAGGTAGATGAGGTCGGATGGGAAATCGGGTGGAGCGGGGAGGAAGTTGTTGGCTTCGTTGCACTCGAGGTAGATGATGCGTTGACCATCCATGAGGGATGTTGCTTTGTAGAGTGGATAGACAGGGTCGGGGAGTAGGACTGTGCATGTGCCTTTTTCGAAGATATCGGTAATGTTGGCAATGTCTTCGCCAATGCCGTCGCCGATGGTGATTTCGTCGAGGTCGAGGTCGATGTTGTAGTTTTTATAGTAGCGTTGTACGGCTTCGCGAGCGAATTTGTAGCCAAGTTCGGGGCCATAGCCACGGAAGGTTTCGGTGTGTTTGAGTTCTTCCATTGCGTTGATGACAGCGTCGGCAATCATTGGTGCGAGTGGACGAGTGACGTCGCCAATGCCAAGTTTGATGATAGGTTTGTCGGGATTGGCTTTGATGAATTCGCTTGTGCGACGTGCTATTTCAGTGAAGAGATAGTTTTCTTCGAGTTTTGCGTAGTTTTTGTTTATCATATTTATTAAGATTATATTTTGTCAACGGTCAATAGTTAAAGGTCAACAGTTGGCGAATTAGATGGATTGTAGGGTTAGTTTTTGGGGGTAGTACACAATGAGAGTGGGTATGGTGAAGGTATGGTTATCCTATGAAGAGGGTATGGTAAATATAGGGTAAACTTAGGTGTTTGTTTTTGTGTGAATACACATTGAGAGTGTGTATTTAGAAGTTGATTGTGCCACGGAAAACTTCGGTGGCGGTACCTTGCATTAGTACGTGGTTGTTGTCGGAATAGGTGATAGTGAGGTCGCCTCCACGGAGTGATACTGTAATGGGTGTGTTTCGAGGTGTGCGGCCGAGATGGGTGAATGCTACGACTACAGCGCAGGCTCCTGTGCCACAGGCGAGGGTTTCGCCTGAACCTCGTTCCCATACTCGCATGCGGAGATGGGTAGGGGATAGTTGTTCTACGATTTCGGTGTTGACGCGATCGGGGAATAGTGGATGGCGTTCCCAAAGTGGTCCTAATTCGTGGAGTGGGTAGTGGTCGATGTCGTTGATAGGGAGGATGAGGTGTGGGTTGCCCATGCTTATTGCTGATGCACAATGTACAACGCACAACGCACAATTATTTTGGGAGTCAATTGAGATTGTTTGGTTGATGAAAGGTGCATCGGTGAGGATCGGTATGTCGGCAGGTTGTAGGGATGGGATGCCCATGTCGACTGTGACGCTATCGACCTTGTTGTTGATGACATTGAGTGTTAGATGCTTAATGCCACTGAGGGTCTCGACATCTAATTCATAATTCATAATGCATAATGCACAATTATCTTGTGTTTTGCATCTTGTGTTTTGTGTTTTGTTGATGTATGTTTCGTAGTAGTATTTGCCTACGCAACGGATTGCGTTGCCACACATACGGCCTTCGCTACCGTCGGCATTGAACATGCGCATACGGCAGTCGGCTACCTCTGAGGGTAAAATAAGAACAACGCCATCACCTCCGATGCCTATGTGGCGGTCAGAGGCGTGGCGTGCAAATTGTTCTATATTGTTGGGCATTGGGTTGGCGATACAGTCGAGGTAGATGTAGTCGTTGCCGATGCCGTGCATTTTTATGAATTCAATCATAGTTGAAAATTGAAGGTTGAAAGTTGAAACTTTACATTAGAGTTTTTCAAATTTCAAATTTCATGTTTCAAATTTGAAGTTATTCTTCGTCTTCAGGTTCAGCCATGTTGTGGAAGACGTTTTGAACGTCTTCTTCCTCCTCGATGCGTTCGATGAGTTTGTTAACGGCGGCCATTTGTTCTTCGTTGAGAGTTTTAGTGTCGTTAGGGATACGAACGAACTCTGAAGATGTGATTTCGTGACCGTTGTCTTCGAGATATTTTTGGATGGCAGAGTTTTGAGCGAATTCGCCGTAGATTACGATGTCTTCGTCGTCTTCAACGATTTCGTCAACGCCATAGTCGATAAGTTCGAGTTCGAGAGATTCGAGGTCGAGACCTTCTTGTTTGGCGATGTGGAATACGCATTTGTGGTCGAAAAGGAATTCGAGTGAGCCAGATGTGCCGAGAGAACCGCCGAGTTTGTTGAAATAGCTGCGTACGTTGGCAACGGTACGAGTGGTGTTGTCGGTAGCAGTTTCGACGAAGATAGCGATTCCGTGAGGGCCGTAGCCTTCGTAGTTCATTTCTTTATAATCGGTATAGTCTTTAGATAAGGCTTTTTTGATAGCGCGTTCGACGTTTTCTTTAGGCATGTTTTCTTTTTTTGCTGTGGCCATAAGAGCACGAAGACGAGGGTTTGTGTCGGGGTCGCCACCACCAGCTTTGGCAGCGATAGTGATTTCTTTACCGAGTTTTGTAAACACGCGGGCCATGTTGCCCCAACGTTTCATTTTTCTTGCTTTGCGATATTCAAACGCTCTTCCCATAGTAGATTATTTGTGATTAGTTGTTAGTATTTGTTTTTTTATTAGGGTGCAAAGTTAGTGATATTTTTTGATATGGTAAAGTGTTTGTAAAAAAAAATGTTTTTTATTGTATGTGTGTGATTTTTTTTGTAACTTTGCATTGATTATATATCGTTGTAAATTTAAGTGTTAAATTATAAAAAAAACAAAATTGTTATGAAAAGATTTTACTTGTTTATTATTGCTTTGTTGTTTGTGTTTGTTGCTTATGCACAGACAATTGAGAAAGTGGAGGGGTATTATTATTTAGTATCACCAAATGCTCAGTATTATGCAGGCTCACAAGAGGGCTCATCGGCTTTTCGTTATAGTCTTGCAACAAAAGATGAAAATTCTATAGCGCCAGAGGGTAATTTTGGTTTTAAAACTAATGCGATTGCGAATGATGGTACTGTTGCGGGCTCTTATGGTTTTAAGGCTGCTCTTTGGATGGAAGGTTCTGATTATGAATATTTGACTTTGCCAGAAGGTTTGACTGATTTGGAAGAGGCTAGTAATGATGCGGTGTTGATTAGTGCGGATGGAAATAGAGTTGTTGTGGCGTTTAATGCAGATGCTCCAAAGACTTATTTTGTTTATACAAAGAATGAAGAGGGGTTGTATGATATGGTTAAATTGCCTATGCCTGAGAAGGATCCTCTTTATGGGATGTATGCTCAATGGTATGGTGTGAAAGATATGTCGTTGGATGGTAATACTTTGATTGGATTTTTCTTGACTGATGATGGTATGCGTCAGTTGCCTTTGATTTGGCGTAATGTGAATGGTGAATGGTCTTATGAGTTTTTTGGTTTGGATGTTTGTGTGAAAGAGGGAAAAACGATACCTCCATTTCCATATGATAAGGGATATTTGGATGCAGAAGGTGATTTGTCGTATCCATTTGAGGTGTTAGATGAGTGGTTGACAGCTCAATATGAGGCTGAAACGGGTCATTATTATCAAATGAAGGGTGCTTCGTTGAGTGGTAATGGTAGATATGTGGCGTTGAATATGGGTATTCAGTTGGAAGGCGAGCAATATGGTGTTGTTTATGCAGCTGGGTATGATTTGGAAAAGAAAGAGCTTGTAGTTTTTAATAAGCAAGATGCAACATCTTTGTCGGTAAATGATAAGGGTGAGGTTATTGTAGCGACTCCATCAGCTGATAGTTTCCGTTGGTCGTTTGTTGTGGCTATGGATAAACCTTCGTCGTATAAAACTATGACGGATTGGTTGAAGAATAGAACACAGGGTGCTATTGATTTGGCTGATTATATGACTTATCCATTTGATGTAGAGGGTGTTAGTACTACGGTGGCAGAAGGTACTGCTTATTGGGCAAAAGAAGGTGATGGTATGGTTACTTATATGTGGGATGGTTTTGGTACTGGCGCTTTTGAGTCTTTCTTTATTACATTTGGTGTTGAGTCGGCAGATCGTCCAGTGTATGGAGCATCACAAATGGATGTTTATCCAAATCCAACTACTGGAGTTTTGAATGTTTCGGGAAGATTGGAAAATGTTGTTGTTTATGATGTAGTTGGACGTAAAGTTTATGCACAATCTGAGGTTGAGTCTTATATAGATTTGTCGGGATTACAAGCAGGTCAATATTTGATGATTGGAGAGGTTGATGGTTGTCTTTATTCAACAAAAGTTGTTTTAAAAAAGTAATTGAATTTTGAATATGAAAAAAATATTTTTATTATTGACTGCTGCATTGTTTTTTGTTTCTTTGTTAAGTGGACAAGTTGTAGGTTTGTCGCTAGTGAAGTCTAATGTGGAAGTTTCGTCTTTGGATAATTTTATTGCAGACACTTATGGGGCTGGCGGTAAGTTTGTTTTTAAAGCGGTTAGAGAGTATACTGATGATTTGGGTATGACTCATATTGATTATAAACAATATTGTAATGGTGTTGAAGTGCAGAATTCTATTTTGATTGTTCATCTTCGTGGATCTAAAGTGGTGAGTATTACTGGAGAGATAGCAAGTGCAGATCAAATAGGAAGGTCGAATGTTGCATTGCGAGAAGATATGATGTGGGTTCGTAAGGAGGGTGATGTTATGTATTGTTTGGAGTCGGGAGTTGAAGATTTTGATGTTGAAGAAGCAAAAGAGATGAGGTCTAGAGTTCGAGTGCAAGTTCCTATGCAACGTGTGCAGCCTGAAGAGTTTAAGGATTATGCTATTGTGGAGCATAAGGTTAATACTTTTTATTCTGGAGAACAGACTTTGCGTATGACAAAGGATGTAGATGGTAATTATTTTTTGGTAGATCCAGAAAGATGTACTTATACTCTTGAGGGTTTGGCAAAATCGGATCTTACACCTCGTGATATTACTTCGAATGCTAAATTAGCTGAACATACGACGTCATTCATAAAGAATGCTCAACCAAAGATGGATGCTGATGGTGATTGGGATTTTTTTGTTTTAAAGCAAGCGGGAGTTTTGGGTTATGAAGAAAAAGATGGTGTGGATCTTGATACGTGTAGATTTAATTATATTTTCACTTTGGAAAAGAATGGTAAATGGTTGTATGGTAATCAGACTTATGGAGCTGGGGCTTTGGTAGATACAGTTCCACCTGCTGAAATTATTATTAATTATCGTTTGGAGCGAGATTCTACGTATACATTAAAAGTTAAGCATCGTGGTTTTGGTGGGGAAGAGATTTTATTGTTTGAGTTTGATTTTGTTGCGAATGAGTCTGGCCGTATTTCATTCCCTAGGTCGTTAGGTGTAGATGGTTATTATGAAATATCAAGGGTTCCGAATCATGCTCTTGATGTGCATTATGCAATGAATAATGCATATGTTTATTATAAGGAAGTTCATGGTCATAATAGTTTTGATGGTAAGGGTGCCCCTGTTTATGCTTTTGTGGATTTTAATGATCCGGTTTTTTATGGAGAATGGACTAATAATGCGGCAGCAAGTTCGATTCCGCCATATTTTGTGGCAGTTGGTTCGGGATCAAAAGGGACTCGTGATTTAAGTAATTTTGGTTCGTTTGATCTTTTGGCTCATGAATATGCACATCTTGTAGCTGCAGCAAGTAGTCGTAATGGGGGATTGAATGCGGAAGGAGAATCTGGAGCTTTGAATGAGGGTATTGCAGATTGTATGAGTGTGGCTGCTGATTTCTATATTAATAAAGATAGAGCAAATTGGCAAATTGCGGATGGAGTGACAGGAAATGGAATTCCTAATATGCGTGATTTGTCTGATCCAAAGATGTCGGGTGGTGGAGTTTTTAATGCTGCAACATTGTCATATCCTCAACCTAATACGTATGGTGGTGAAAATTGGGTTAATCCAACAAATATGAATTATGATAATGGAGGTATTCACTTTAATAATGGTGTGTTGAATTATTGGTTTTATCTTTTGACAGAAGGAGGTCAAGGTATTAATGATAATAGTCAGGGTTATAATGTTGTTGGTATTGGTATTGAGAAAACTGAGAAATTGATGATGCGTGTGATTCTGAATTATCTTTATTCGACTATGAATTATGCAGCTATGCGTATAGCTACGCAACAAGCAGCTATTGATTTGTGGGGAGAAGATTCTGATGAGTTGGAACAAGTGAAAAAAGCTTGGTATGCTGTTGGTGTTGCAGATAGAACTCCTATTGAAAATGTGGGAGAAGATGTTTGTTTCAATGTGTATTCTGCGGATAGTAATGTGATAGTGGAAGTTGCAGAGGGTAGTGTTATTGAAGTATATAACATAGTAGGTCAGTTATTGGATTTGGTTGTGGCAGAGTCGGGAATGACAACAATTGAAGTTGCAACAGGTGTAAATGTAGTTGTTGTTAAAGTTGGTAACTTGGCAGAAAAAGTTTTGCTTAAATAAGTATTTGTAAAAAAATAAAAGGCAACTTAGCATTTGTTTGCTGAGTTGCTTTTTTACTATTAAAAAAAAAAACGGCAGTTACTTCACAGTACCCACCGAATTAATAAAAAACACTTTTATGAAAAAATAACTACTTATATTCTTTTAGATTTTGTTTGTGATGCAAAGTTACAATAAAATTTGTAATTGACATCAGATGTTTTTTCGCAATAAAAAGATAAAAATTCCCAAAAGTATGTCTCGTAAGATTTCTCAAACAAATATATCTGCTTATTTTAGTCAACCTATATCAGGAGACTTTTATCTTTATCGTTCGTTTAATACCTTGTTGTTGCCACGAGTATTGCGTAAGTATGATAAATGTTTGACTGGTATATGTATAAAAGGGGAGGCACATTTTACACTTGTTGGGTTGAAACGAGTGATTAAACCGAATGAAATATTTTGTTTTTTGCCTGGTCATTTTGTTGCAATAGATAGAGTAAGTAGTGATTTTGAGGCTCATTATGGTATTATCAGTGATACTTTTATTAGGGATATAACTTCGCGTTTTCCTAATGTTATGTTTGATTATTTGATTGCTCATCCAACAATGTCTATGACTTCTATTGCTATGGATGAAGCTTTGAGATATTTTGATCTTATAGAGCTTAAGATAAAAGAAAAATATAATTTATTTCAAAAAGACATTGTTTTTAACATATTGTATAGTTATTTTCTAGATATGTACAATATAATAAATCGTAATTTACCAAATTTACCATTAGGGAAGACGGCAAGTGAACGTATTTTTGATAAGTTTACTTTGTTGGCGTATCACCATTTAAAGGAAAATAATCCTGTGACATATTATGCAGATGCGTTAAATATAACTCCTAAACATTTGAGTAAAGTTGTTAAATTGATGAAGGGTATAAGTGTTAAACAGTGGCTTGATGAGTTGATGTTGCATGATTTGAAGCAGAGTTTGATTTGCACACAACATTCGATACAAGAGATTAGTGATGAGTATAATTTTTCGTCAGCAGATGCTTTTCATCATTTTTTTCGTAAACACACGGGTATGTCGCCATCTAATTATCGTTTGCAAACAGATAGACCTGTTGAGCGTCCTTTAATTTCGATTGATGATTTGATTTTGTAATGTAAATTTTATATATTATTAGATATTTGTTTTATGAAAAAGATTAAGTTATTTTTTATTGGCGTATTTTTGTTGCCAAGTATGATGTTTTTTGCTCAAACATTAGAAGTTGCTTCTATTGCTGATGCCAAAAAGCAACCTTCGTATACCAATATGGTATTTTCTTCGGAATTAACATTGCAGTATGTGTCAAATGTTGCAAATGTAGTTAATTTTTATGCAACGGATAGTAATAATGAATTTGTTCGTTTAAGTAGTTATTATTGGTCTAATTTAGAGAATGATAATAAATTAAAGGTAGGAGATAAAATTAAGGTGGCATCGGAAATGCAATTTGTTAATGATGAGAATTCTTGTGCTACATTTAATTTGGAATTATCGGCAGTGAATTCTATTTCTATTATAGGAGTTGGTGAAATTGTTAAATCGAAAGTAGTTACTATTGATGAACTTAAGAGAGATATTAATAGAGAATTTAATGCATCTTTTGTTTCTATTGAAGGAGCAAAAGTGGAGTCGTTGGTTGACTTTAATATTTCGCCATTTCCAATTAATAAAATTGTTGTTGAAGATAATAGTATAGATTTTGTAATGGGCGAAATTATGACAGATTATCCTGCTAAAGCAAATGTACTTGGTTTTGTTGATTATCAAAATAATCTTCCAAAATTATATATTCCACAATTTGATGGCTTTGTTGATCCTGTTATATTTGATAATATTTCAAGTATGAAGCTTTTTAAATCAGAGAAGCCTTATGAAGATGTTAATTTTGAGTCGAAAGTATTGGTGACAGATGTAAAAAATAATGGTACTGAATATATATATAGAGTGCAGCAAGATGATATATTGCAGATGCCTTCTGCTATGCAAATAGTAATTCCACAGTCATTTAACTTTGTTTGTCAGGTGGGAGATTCTGTTTTGTTTAATGTGCAAGGTAAATATATTGCTGCGCAATATAGAGAAAAGCCTGGTATTATAGATGAAATGTCTACTGCAAGATTTATAGTTGAAGTAGATAATGCATCTCGTGTAGTTTCGTCGGGGAATATGGTTCAGTCTATTTCTTTGAATATTTTATTTGAAAATAATGAGGCAGGTTGGATGAAATATGATAATTGTCTTGTAACTACAGAAAAATGTCGAGTTTTTGAATCAGAAATTTTGTCTTCGGTAGGTTGTCATGCTTTGATTTGGCCAAATGAAATAACAAATAGAAATGATACTCTACTTATACCTAAAACTTATTATGTTGAGATAGGAAGTCCTAAAGAGGTAATAGTATGTGGATTTATTGGTGGTTATGAATATGCAGGGAAGTCATATGCAGCAATAATTCCTCGTTCGAAAGGTGATTTTTTATCAGAATTAATGGAATTTGAAAGTATTGCTGCAATGAAGGCTGTTGGACCTACACCTTCGCGTTCTATTTCATATAGAATAACAAGTCCTATGGCTATTACAGGATTTACATCAGTTACAGATATGGGTACTGTTTATATGATTTTTCTTCAAGATGAAACAGGAAGTTTACAAATAAATCATGAGTCGTTGGATTTGCAGAAAAAGTATAAAATAGGAGATGTTGTGACAGGAATAACTGGTTATTATAGTGTTCCAAGAAGTAGAACTTATTATAGTGAAAATTATGGATATGTATTTGCATCGGCCCCTTTGATGGAGATAGATGTGGAATCTGTGCTTAAATCAGATGAATCTTATGTTGCAACTCCAATAGAAATTACTCTTGCACAACTTGATGATTCATATGCTTCTCATTTAGTGAAAATAACAGATGTAAATTATAGAATGGAATCTGTAGTTCTTTCAACAGAAGAAAAGTATCTACCTCTTGTTTATCAAGGTAATGATTGGGCTATTTTGTCAGATAAGTATAAATATGTAGAGGATATGACTTCTATTACAGGTGTATACTTTCTTTACAGTAAGTTAACTCAAATTATTCCTCGTTCTCAAGAAGATGTTGTATATGATGGGTCTGCTTCTGTTGCAGTAGAGAACGTTGAATATGATAATAATTTATTTGTTGAGAATGGTTATGTTTCTGCCGAAGGTGCTACTATTGTTGTTTATGATATTGTAGGGCGTCGTATAGCAGATGGTGAAGATAGAGTCGATATTTCTCATTTAAAGCAAGAAGTTGTGCTTGTGCAAACTATTTATGGTAATAATAGTATTGTTACAAAATTAGTTAAACTTTAATTTTTTAATGGTATAAAAAATCCATTTCTAAATATATTTAGAAATGGATTTTTTTTATTTTGTATATTTAAATTAATCTTCCAATTTGTGGATAACGAGACCTGAACGGAGTTTAGGTTCGAACCAAGTAGTTTTTGGAGGCATGATGTTGCCAGTGTCAGCGATGTCGATGATTTGTTGCATAGTTACAGGGTAGAGTGCAAGAGCAACTTTCATTTCGCCATTGTCAACGCGACGTTTGAGTTCGCCAAGACCACGGATACCACCAACGAAGTCGATACGTTTGTCAGAACGGAGGTCTTTGAGACCAAGAACTTTGTCGAGGATGAGGTTAGAAGAGATAGTTACGTCAAGAACACCGATAGGGTCTTTGTCGTCGTAAGTACCTTCTTTAGCAGTAAGAGAATACCATTTGCCACCGAGGTAGAGGCTGAAGTTGTGAAGTTTAGCAGGAGTGTAGATTTCAGTACCTTTTTCTTCAACGATGAAGTTTTCAGCAACAGCAGCGAGGAATTGTTCTTCAGTGAGGCCGTTCAAATCTTTCACTACGCGGTTGTAGTCGATGATGTTGAGTTGGTTGTCAGGGAAGCAAACAGCGAGGAAGTAGTTGTATTCTTCGTCGCCACGATGGTTAGGGTTGTTGCGACGCTTTTCGTCACCTACGAGAGCAGCAGCAGCAGAGCGGTGGTGACCGTCAGCGATG
>JAZRCE010000023.1:0-21930 GCA_045635445.1 Candidatus Aphodosoma sp. | reverse complement strand
ACTATCGAAGTTGGCAAAAAACTCCCTGCTGAATTCTTCGCTACTATCGACTTTAAAGCTGTTATGGATGATGAAACTTATCTTCCTACAGGCGAAGTTTATGGAGCTCCTGTATTGACATTCATGCCTAAAGTTCTTGGTGTAGAAGTTGACGAATACGGATGGGAAGAACAAATTACTGAAGCTAACGAAGCATT
This sequence comes from Candidatus Aphodosoma sp., assembly GCA_045635445.1. GTDB lineage: Bacteria > Bacteroidota > Bacteroidia > Bacteroidales > Paludibacteraceae > Aphodosoma. The sequence goes on along the minus strand of JAZRCE010000023.1, from coordinate 21,733 downwards.
CGTTGCTCGTTGCGAAAATAGCGATTTTGTAGAATCTGTTGTTATTGCTAAACTTGATGATGTTCTTGCAAACCGTATCAAATATGCTGGACAATTGCTCAAAGTTGATACTACAGCTAACTACTATGCAGAAACAATGATGGATTACTTCTCAGGTACAGAAAAAACTACAGCTTACTTCTATTGGGATGCAGAAACTGCATTTGATGTTGAGTCTTATGAAGAAGAAGGTGTAACTTATGTATTTGTAAATCCTAAATACACTGAAGACTACTATAACTATGCAGGTCAAGTGTTCAATGTTCTTGGTGAAAACCTTCCAGCTGCAGCATTTGATGCAAATGTAGAAATGAAAGTTGCTAACGTTCGTTTCGATTGGAATTCTGTTGCTATGGGACAATCAATCATTCTTAAAAAAGGTTGGGAAGTTAAAGATCCATCTGTCGGTGTAGATGTAGAAAACAACGAACTTGTTGTTAATATCTATTCTAATAATGGTTCTGTATATGTTGAAACAGAAGCAGGCGCTATGATCGAAGTTTACACAGTAAATGGTATCCGCGTATTTGCAGGTGTTTCTAATACTAATACTACTGTTATCAATGGTCTTAACACTAATGTAGCTATCATCCGCGTAAATGGCGAAGCTTACAAAGTTATGGTTAAGTAAGTTTAGAGTCAAGTTTTTTTAACCGATCTCTAACTAATGCATTAAGCATCTTTCTTATGATTAATATTTATAGAGGCGCAATTTTTTTGTGCCTCTTTTTTTTTTGAGTGAATTTTTGGCATTATAAAATTTATGATATTTATTTTTTTTATTTAAAGTGTAAAAAATTTGTCATTGTAAGTTATTTTTTGTAACTTTGCCACGTGAATAAAGGGAAAAAATATTTTTTGATCTTATAAGTATATGAAAACTACAAACAAAATTTTATCTATTTTTTTATTTTTGTCATTCTTGTTTGTTGACTCTTTGTTTTCTCAAACAATCTATAATTCTAAAGGATATCAATGTGATTTTGAGGATACAAATGAATATGTAAAATGGAAAAGAAATACAGGTCCTTTAGGAAATGATTGTGCTAATAAATGGTATTTTGGTAAGCCAGGTGCAAATGGAGGTGAAGCTGGTTTGTATGTTTCGTGTGATAGTTTGACAAATAATTATAGTAAAGCTGGGGTCTCGGTAATTGCTTATCGCGAACTAACTTTTGATGAAGGTGATTATGAATTCTCTTTCGATTGGCAAGCTGGTGGTTTGCAAAGTGAAGGTTTGTTCGTTTGTTGGATTCCTAAAGCTGATGTTGATAATCAAACTGTTAGATTGAATTCTACTAATAATGGTATCCTTCAAAAATGGGTAAAAAAACCTTATGCATTAGATTTTGGTACTGACTCTATTCGTTGTGGACAACGTACTTGGAATACGGTTTCTGATACTATCCACTCTGATGGTACTCCTCACTATCTTATCTTTGTTTGGAATAATATTGGTGTTGGTACTTATCCGCCTGCTGCTGCTGTTGATAATATTCTTATTATGGAACTTGGCCGTTGTAGCAAACCTACTAGATTGGCTGCAACTATAAAAGGTTCCGATGTCCTTTTGTCTTGGGATGGTGCTGCTGATGCTTATGATGTGCGCTGTTGTAATAATGTAACTGGTGAATGGGTTGAATTCTTAAATGTGACAAATAAATATCAAGTCATTTCTGGATTGTCTGAAGGTGTTTGTACCTATTATGTGCGCTCCGTTTGTGGTGGTATCGCTGGTGCTTGGGTCTCTATCACTAAATTTTTGTTCTATCCTGGTACTCGTTGCGTCGACTATTTGAACCTTACTAACCAAAACTGTTTCTTTGGTACTACGGCTAACCCTTCTGGTTCTCGTGGAGTTGTCGATTATGGTTATCAAGCTATCGAAAGTCGTCATACTATTCACTGGAATTCAATGGAACGTGACCCTCGTACTGATGGTAAATTGAAAACTGTACCTGATGGTGAAATTGCTTCTGTTCGCTTAGGTAATTGGGATGTTGGTGCACAAGCTGAATCTGTTGAATACAACTATCTTGTTGATACTCTAACTTCTGCTATCCTTATTCTTAATTATGCAGTTGTATTGGAAGATCCAGCCCATGACTCTATCTCGCAACCTCGTTTTACTTTGCAAATTCTTTACCAAAATAAGCCAATTGATGAGTTTGGTTGTGGTGAAGCTGCATTCTCTGCTGGTTATGATATGAAACCTGAAGAAGGTTGGCATCAATTCCCTGATGGTAAGGGTTGGTGGAAAGATTGGACTACTGTTTCTATCAACTTGGGTAAATTTCATGGTAAATCTCTTAAAATCAAACTCACTACTTATGACTGTACTGCTAGTGGCCATTATGGATATGCTTACTTTACTATTGGATGTTCCGATGGTAAAATTAAAGGTTTAACGTGTGCAGGTAGCGAAAGAACCATTTTCAAAGGACCTGATGGTTTTAAATATAGATGGTATTTGCCTAGTCAACCAACTAAGATTATATCAGAATCTCAAATTTTAGATTTACCTGGTAATGACACATTGACATATTATTTGGATGTGATACAACCGACTAATGTCAATTGTTTCTATACTCTCTTTGCTTCTGCTGTTGGTCGTTGGCCGAAAGCATCGTGTAGTTACACCCAAGAAGTGAAAAATTGTAGAAATATTGTGACTTTTGAAAATAAAAGTTTTGTAAGACGTATAAATCAAATTACAACAGAAACTGTTGATACTGATGAAAAATGTGAGAACTTTCTTTGGGATTTTGGAGATGGTACTACTTCAAATGAGGCTAATCCTAAGCATACGTTCCCTGATGAGGGTGGTTTATTTAATGTAACTTTATCTGCTGGTATTGCTGATGATAGGTGTGCTGATGATACTACTTTTACCATTTTCTTGCCACGTGTTGGAGCAATGAGAGATACAATACATGCTGTATCATGTCTTGGTACTCCTTATATGTTCAAAGGTGTACCTCGGTTTAATACAGGTTGTTATTCTGATACAGTTAGAACTGCTTTTGGTTGTGATAGTATTACTACTTTGGATTTGTTTGTTGCTATGCCTATTGATTCTGTTATATATGATACTATTTGTAGCGATGAAACTTATTATTTTGATGGCAAGCAAATTACAGAAACAGGTAAGTATGTTTATTATGGAAAAACTTCCCATGGGTGTGATAGTATAGTGACCCTTAAGATCATCGTTGATCAAGCTCTTTATGCTAATTTCGATTCGATCGTTGGCGTTTGTGTCGATGATAAAAACCTAGTTGTAAATTATGATATTATTTCAGGTAATATATTCTCTTATGTAGCTCAAATTGCATCTGATACAGTTGCTTATGATACTACTGAGGTCCTTACACCTGTAAATGAGCAATTGGTTATCCCAATGCCGGATAATATTAAACCTGGTCGTTATAACTTGAGCATTACTTTTGGCGAAAAATCATGTGGTGGAGGTAAGAACGCAGAAGTTATACCTGTCGAAGTTTATTATTCTAAAGATATCTTAGTTCAACGTTGGGGCGATGTTCTTGCTGTTGTAAATCAAAAATACAATGGTGGTTATGTATTCATCTCTTACCAATGGTTCAAAAATGGTGTTGCTATTCCTGGCGCTACATCTTCTATATTGTATGTGGAAGAAGGTCTCGACCTAACTGCTCAATATTCTGTGCTTTTGACTCGTGCTGATAATGGAGTTTCTCTTATGACTTGTAATGCCGATTTGTTCGACTATTCTAAAGAACAACCTAATGTCGTTGTATTCTCTAGCCAACCTTCTAATGTGAAAGTCTCTGCTAAGAAAAATGCTAAAGTAAAAGCATGGACTGCTTCAGGATTGTTGGTGAATGAGTTTGATATATTTATTGGCGAAAATACCTTATCTCTTGAAAAAGGTTTCTATATCCTTGAATTTATATTCGAAGATAATCAACATGAAATCCAACAAGTTATAATTGATTGATCTTATAATTCGATATATTATGAAAAACTACATTCGTAAAATTGCGGTTCTGTTAATTCTATCTATTTTTTATTTAGTATTGCCTGCTCAGCAATTACAGCAACATCAAATCTCCATTCCTTTTGCTTGTGGTTTTGAAGATTCGACTGAAATAACTTATTGGAATATTAATGCTGGGACCGATGGACCAAAATGCTTGGACCAATGGATGATTGGTAATTTGGAGTATAACGAGGGGTATAACTCTATGTATATCTCTTGTGATACTGGTAAAACTACAAACTATGGGGCGAAACCTAATATGGTTATCGCATATCGTACTATAGAAATCCCATCTTCTTTAGATCCAACGAAGACTACTTATAGTGTCGATGTCTCTTTTGACTGGAAATGTCTTGGTGAGGATAGATTGTCTATGCTTAAATTCTATTTCTTACCTGCCAATTTCTTGACTTCTGAGTCTGATTTGTCTTCTTCTGCCACAAGTGCTAGTCTGCCTTCTCGTTTGAGTAAAGTAAACCCTAGTGCAACTCTATATGGTAGTCAAGATTGGCAAAACTGGATGTCTTCGAATCCTACTAAAGTTAAGGTGGATACCAAATATTATCTAGTTTTTATTTGGCAAAATAGTAATACCGATACTGCTAAATTTATGCCTTATGGTGCTGTAGTGGATAATATTCAAGTTACTTCTTCTAACTGTTGGAAACCTCGTGACTTGGAGGTAACTTCTGCCTGTGATACATTGTGGATCAGTTGGGAAGGTGAAAACGAAATGTATGAGTTTGAATATAGACCTTCTGGTGCTAAAATTTGGCGTGGAAATACTAAACTTAGACAAAAAAATATCGTTATCCCTAATATTGCCGAAGGGTCTTACGACGTGAGGGTGAGAGGTATCTGTGGACCTGAACAAAGTGCTTGGCTCACAAAAACTAATGTAATATCTTTCTGCCCTGATAGACACTGTATCAATTACGTAAATCTCGACCGCCCTGGTGTGACTTGTGAAATTGGTAAAGCTTCCGACCCTACTAAAGGTCGCCCTGCTCTATATACTACTGGTTTAGGTGTCACTTCGGCTGGCCCTGTTGACTATGGTTCTAATGATAAACGTAGCCGCCATACTGTCAATTGGAGACAAGGTGAATTTGACCCTCGTACTGATAATAAATTACGTACTATACCTGAAGGTTCTTTGGCTTCTGTTCGCCTTGGTAACTGGGATATTAATACTCAAGCTGAAGGTGTTACTTTTGAGTATATTGTTGATACAACTCAAGCTTTCATCATTTTGATGAAATATGCTATCGTGCTCGAAGCTCCTGGTCATGGCCCTTCTGCCGACCCTTATTTTAAACTCGAAATTATCGATCAAAATGGTACTGTTATCGACCCTAACTGTGGTGAATTTGAGTTTACTCCTGAAAATAAAAATATTAAATGGCATAAATCAGGTAACTATGTTTGGAAGGATTGGACTGCGATCGGTCTTAACTTAGGTATTTATCATGGGCAAACTATCCAAATCCGTCTTATTACTCAAGACTGTACATATTCTGCCCATTCTGGTTATGCTTATTTTACTCTCGACTGTGCCGATGCTGCTATTAAGAGTACTAGTTGTGGGGAAACTATAAATATGGAAATGGTCGCTCCAGATGGGTTTAGATATATATGGACTCGCGCGGAGAATAGAGATTCTGTGATATCTACTGCGCAAACTATTAGTGTCCCTGCAAACGATACAACTACTTATTATTGCGAGGTAGACTATATCGATATGGAAGGTTGTGGTTTTACTCTATTTACTTCTGTTTTTCCTCGTTTTCCACATGCTGACTTTTCTTGGCAATGGACTCCTAAAGATTGTTCCAATAATATTACAATAAAAAACAAAAGTTGTGTTCAAACAAAAATCGATGGACAACTTGTTCCTACTTCTGAAAAATGTGAAACCTTCCATTGGATTATGAATGGAGGAGAGGACGAAGCTTTTACCGAAGATTTTGTCTATACGGTTCCTCGTGAAGGTGCTCTGTTGAATATTACCCTTATTTCGGCAATTTCGGATGGAGCGTGTCAAGATGATACAACTTTAACTATTATGGTTCCTCCTATACGAGAGCATCTTGATACCATTTATGAAACATATTGCGAAGGTAGTGTCCGTAATTTTGATAATCAACTTATTGCTATTGCGGGGGTATATACTGAATATAAAAAGAATGTGTGGGGTTGTGATAGTATAACTGTTCTTAATTTAAATTTTGTCTCTCAACCTGATGATGTTCACATATATGATACAATTTGTTCTAATTCTTCTTATTCTTTGAATGGTAAAGATTTTAATGAAGCTGGGGTATATCGTGAAATTCTTATTTCTAAATATGGTTGTGATAGTGTAGTATTTTTGCATCTAGAAGTAGAAGATCCTATTGGCGTTACTATCGAAGATGAGTATCGTTTTGCTTGTGCCGATGATAAAGAAATAATCATTCCTTATGATTCTATATTAGGTCATAGAATGCCTCTAGAGTACTCTGTTACTTTTGATAGTGCTGCTAAACAAGCTGGTTTTGTTGATAAAATGAATGTTGAAGTTGATAATAATCAGTGTTTCTATATTGATATCCCTACTAATTGTCGCCCTAATACTTATACTGCAACAATTCTTGCTGAGGACGAAACTTTAATATGTGATGATTTTTCGGTACAAGTTGATTTCGATATCTATTATAGTGCTTCTATTTTAGAAGCAAAATTTGGCAATCTTCTTACAGTGTACGATGCAGAGCATAACGGAGGTTACGAATTTAGTAGTTTTCAATGGTATAAGAATGGAGAACCAATGGAAGGCAATACGACCTCTTTCTTCTATTTGCCAGAAGGTGAGTTTTTTAAAGCAGAAGATTGTTATCATTTGCTTGTTCGTCGGGTAGATGATGGAGCCTTAATGCCAACATGTGAAATATGTCCTGGTGTAGAAACAGATGTAGATGATATTTTGGATGAAAACTTACTTATTCAAACAGTATTTAGTCCAGGCACTCAACTTGTATTTGATAATATTGATAATGCCTCAGTGAAGATATATTCTTTGACAGGGCAACTTTTGGATTCATTTACTTTAGATTCTATAAATCCACAGATTACGCTCCCTCATAAATATGGTTTTTATATCCTACATATAGAATCGTCATTATACAATAAAGTTTATAAAATACAAGTAAAATAAAAAAGAATAGGCTAACTTAAAAAAGTTAGCCTATTCTTTTTTATTTGTAATGCTTAATTACCCCCGACAGTAAGTTTGTCAACTAATACAGTGGGCATACCACATGTTACTGCACAACTTTGACCTTCTTTTCCACACGTCCAAGTTCCATTATCTATCTTAGGATTATTACCTATCATAGATATTGATGCAAGAGCTTCGGGTCCATTTCCTATAACATTAATATCCTTAATAGGTGTTGTTAATTTCCCATTTTCAATTAACCATCCCGATTTTACATAGAACGTAAAATCACCTGCCCCAATTTGCACTTGTCCATTCGAGAATACATCAACATATACACCATTTTTTACCTGAGATATAATATCATCTTCTGTATGAGGCCCAGCTTCCATATAAGTAGAACGCATGCGTGGTATTGGTGTATAACGAAAAGATTCTCGTCTGCCATTGCCTGTTGGTTTAACCCCGTAGTGGCGCGCTGAAATGCGATCATGAAGAAAAGAGGTTAGCTTTCCTTCTGTTACAATATAGGTTTTTTGTCCCTCAATACCTTCATCATCAAAGTTGATAGATCCTCGATTTTGGGGAATCGTACCATCATCAACAACATTAATCAAAGGATTGCAAATCTTTTTGCCTAATTTATCACTAAAAATACTAGTCCCTATTCGATTAAAATCAGCTTCAAATGCATGCCCGATAGCTTCATGTAGTAAAATTCCAGAACCTCCAGCTGCCATAACAACTGGCATTTCTCCGCCATTAGGTTTAATAGCATCAAATAGAATCGATGTGCGTGAAATAACTTCCTGAGCAATCTCTTCTATGAGCTCATCTTTGAGAAACTCATACCCAATGTGAAACGAACGAGATGAACCTGCTTGTTCGCGTTGACCTTTTTCATCTATCATGACGCATGTTGCAGACAACATTGCAATAGGAATACGATCCGCAAACAATTGACCCTCTGAATTGAAAAACAAAATATCACTTGTTCCGTCACCTTGCGAAATAGCAACTTTTTTAACTCGTGTATCAAGTTCAAATATGCGATTATTCAATCTTTCTAACCAAGGTTTACGGTCTGCAAGAGTTGTAGACTCCCAATCTTGAATAATAGGGTAACGATTTTCTTTTATATTCAGTGGTGTGATATCTACAGGAGAATATTTCTGACCATTTGAAGCAATCCTATTTGCTGATTTTGCAGCCTTTAATAATTCCTCGACAGTAGCTTTTTCTGTATATGCATAACCTGTTTGATCGCCAACAACAACACGAACTCCGGCACCAAATTCAATGTGCAATGAAGCGTTATCAACATTATTGTCTATTAATCTAACATTATTTGAATATCCATGCTCAAAATATATATCCGCATATGTCGCACCATGCTCCATTGCCGTAGCAATAATGCATTGTAAATCTTTAAGTGTAACTTTAAAATGCTCTAATGCCCAATTGATTAATTGATCATTCATAGTAAATAATTTTTTATGCAAAATAACAAAAAAAAATTCTAAAAACAAAAAATAATTTTAGAAATTTGAATAAATGGAATTTGCTTACCATATTTTGTGTTAAAATTAAATGAAATATTGCACATTTTCATCTTTTTTATTAACTTTGCACATCATTATATAATTTTCGTAATAAATGTTACGTATTGCAATACAATCAAAAGGAAGAATGCACCAAGAATCTTTAGAGCTTCTTGATGCTGTTGGAGTAAAACTTATTCTTAGAGATACAAACTCTATACTTGTAAGATCTATAAATTTTCCTGCAGAAGTACTGTTTATTGAAAAAGATCGCATCCCTGAATTCGTAGCCCAAGGTGTCGTTGATGTTGGTATTTGTGGAGAATACCTCGCTCGTCAATTTGGTACATCTGACGATTGTATATTAAAACGTCTCGGATTTAATAAATCTACACTATCGCTAGCAATTCCACGTGATATTAAATATAAAGGAATAGAGTGGTTCATGGGAAAAACTATTGCAACTCCATATCCCGAACTTTTAGCACGGTATTTGAAAACTAGAGGAGTGAAAGCTATAACACGATTAATGCGCGAGAATGTGTATATGGCTCCAAAAGTAGGTATCGCAGAGGCTATTTGTGATAGAGTGCATTCAGGGACATCTTTGATGAGCGAAAACTTGAAAGAAGTCGAAACTGTTATGACATCCGAAGCAATACTCATTGCCACACCTACAATGACTCCTCTCAATCATATGATCCTCGAGGAATTTCTCTTGCGTATTGATGCTGTTCAAGCTGCAAAAGGAAAGAAATTCGTTCAAATGAATATACCTCTATTGGCACTAGACAAAGTGATTGATATTTTACCTGCCTTGCATCACCCTTCTGTAAATAACTATCAGGATAGCGAATATGTCAGTGTATCTGTTGTTATGGACGAAAAACGTCTTTGGGATATATTAGAACATTTAAAAACTCTAGGCGTAAAAGAAATATTGATAACTCCTATAGATAAAATGATTTTATAAAAACTTATATATAAAATAAATTAATTATGATGACAATTGACAACTTCAATTTTGCAGGTAAAAAAGCATTTGTCCGTGTCGACTTCAATGTGCCTGTTGACGAAAACTTCGTTATTACCGATGATACTCGTATCCGTGCTGCTATGCCAACTCTCAAAAAAATCTTGGCTGATGGTGGTAGTCTTATTATCGCATCTCATATGGGTCGTCCTAAAAAAAATCCCGACCCTAAATATTCTTTAAAACACATCGTCGATCACGTTAGCAAAACTCTCGGTGTTGAAGTGAAATTCATCGACGATTGCAACGCTGCCGATGAAGCATGCGCTGCTCTCAAACCAGGCGAAGCTCTCCTTCTCGAAAACCTCCGTTTCTATGCAGAAGAAGAAGGCAAACCTCGTGGTTTGGCCGAAGATGCTACTGACGAAGAAAAAGCCGTAGCTAAAAAAGCAGTGAAAGCATCTCAAAAAGAGTTCGCTAAACATCTCGCATCATATGCCGATTGTTATGTGAATGATGCATTCGGTACAGCTCATCGAGCTCATGCATCTACAGCTCTTATTGCCGACTATTTCGATGCTGACCACAAAATGTTCGGTTACCTTATGAACAAAGAAGTTACTGCTGTCGAAAAAGTTATGTCCGAAACAGTACGCCCATTCACCGCAATCATGGGTGGTTCAAAAGTATCTTCAAAAATCGAAATCATCGAAAACCTCCTCACTAAAGTCGATAATCTCATCTTAGCTGGTGGTATGACATATACCTTCATGAAAGCTCAAGGAGGTAAAATCGGACAATCAATTTGCGAAGACGACAAACTTGATCTCGCTCTCGAACTCATGGCAAAAGCCAAAGCCAATGGCGTAAACCTCGTGTTGGCCGAAGATGCAAAAGTAGGCGACGGTTTCTCTAACGACTGCAATACACAATATGCCGACGTAATGAACATCCCTACCGGTTGGGAAGGTATGGATATCGGTCCAAAAACAATGGAAAAATTCGCCAACGTAATCCGCAATTCTAAAACAATCCTTTGGAACGGACCTACAGGTGTGTTCGAATTCGACAACTTCTCACACGGTTCTCGCGCAGTGGCCGAAGCCATCGTCGAAGCAACTGCAAATGGCGCATACTCACTTGTAGGTGGTGGCGACTCTGTTGCTTGTGTCAACAAATTCGGTTTAGCCGATCAAGTAAGCTACGTATCAACTGGTGGTGGTGCACTCCTCGAAGCAATCGAAGGCCGCACTCTCCCAGGCATTGCAGCAATCAAAGGATAAATATATCAACATCTAAAAATATAAGGAGACGCAATATTTGCGTCTCTTTTTTTTATATTACAAAACAACAAAAACACCCAACCCTATCCCTATCTACAACATATGATAAATATACTATAAATATACTATAAATATACTATAAAGCAAACTTCATAAATATTTGTTAAATACAAAAAAAATATTTACCTTTGCGTATCAATATAATATCAAAAACATATGACTCAAAACATTCTGATCTTCTTATTAGCAGTTTCGCCTGCAATTCTTTTGATAACTTACATCTACCTCGTGGATAAAAAACAACGCGAACCAATCCCTCAACTTCTCAAAGGATTCTTCTATGGCATTATTTCTGCTTTTATCGCCGTATTTGCAGCACTATTTCTTGCCGACACACAATTTTATACCGACACATATACCAACATAGTCGAAGCCGGGCGCATGGCGTTTTGGGGAGCGGCATTGCCTGAGGAGGCCGCAAAACTCTTTATGCTTTGGATATTGGTCCGTAAAAACAAATATTTCGACGAACGCCTCGACGGCATTGTCTATGCAGTGACCATATCAATGGGTTTTGCCGCTTTCGAAAACCTACTCTATCTCATCGACAATTATAACGAATGGCTTTCTGTTGGCATCATGCGTGCCGTATTGTCAGTGCCAGGACATTATGCCTTCGCCGTACTCATGGGCTATTACTATTCCAAAGCCCATTTCGGCATTAGCAACGCACTGAAAGACAAACTAATGATCCTCCTCGCTCCAGTCCTTGTCCACACAATCTTCGATTGGTTGTTATTCTCAATAACCATTACATCGGTTTTAGCAGGTATACTATTTATTGTTTTTATAATTTTTGTTATAAAAATGCACAAATACGCAAATGCCCGTATAAAAGAGCATTTGCCAAAATAAATATTTTTCGAAAAATATTTTGTAGTTCAAAAAAAATATTCTACCTTTGCATCGTCGAACATAACCATTCTTTGCCTGCAATCAAATTGGTCGATTGGGTTAATAGATAAGCTGATGTTCGGCGATGTAATTCTTTTATGTGTAAAGTTTAAAAATTTTAAAATTGTTTTGAAAACTATGTAAACCTTAATTCTCTTTAGCAGTCATAAAAATTTTTCCCTTCTGTGCGAGAAAAACTATCTCTATTTTTTCTGCAGAGCGTTCTATTTATGATTATCCCGTTGCTAGATCAAGGTTTCGTTAAACTTTTACACGGTTTTACCTAACATAATTTTACAAACAATTAGGGCACCTGAGTGTAAGGTGTTCGGTAGCTTTGTCGTCTTCGGATGTGACAAAGTCAACTCTCTTGCCCCTTTTTGCGACTAATCCTCATTGTCTGATAGGACGATTTTACAAGCAATTATCACGTGTGTTAGTCGCTGGTTATTAACAATTTAATTGTTTAATTTTGGAATGTGTAACTTAAAAAAAAGGAGAATTTATGAGCTTTTTACGAAAAGGAACACTCGTAGATAGGTTCAAGGTTGTGTTGCGTCTCGACAAGGGAAAACGCGCATACCGCGAAGTCTATCTAACTACAACTCCAATTTATGATGGAGATGACGAGAAATGTGTATTGGTTATTTATGATTGTGAACTTACTCGTGAGATGAGGATATTGCCAAAATCGGGTTGGCCTTATGAAATTGGTTATATGCCTGTCTTGTTTGACGATGCTGATGAGTTATTTTGGGATTCAGGCGAATATGTAAATCGAAAAGGGCGTCGATTCTTTTATGCGGTTTACGCTTATAAAGAGGGTTTTGCTTTGAATGATCGGGTTGTCTCATCAAATGCTGAATTTAATTTTGAGTTTTTTTCTGAATTGTGTCGACAGATTCATACTGTTTCGTTGAGTTTAGGTGGTGGTGGACACAATGCAATATCGCCTGATAATATAAAAGTTTATGGCGATAGTTTTGGCTTCCGTCCTTTTTTGTTTGACTTTTCAAACGCTTGGTTGCCAGTGAAACGTAAGCGTGTTTGCGATGTAGAATCTCTCGATCATCGCTTCCGTGCCCCAGAAACCTTTGTTGGTGGGTTTTCTAAATATTCTGATATCTATTCCTTCGGAATGTTACTCTGCTATCTTTTTAATGGTTGCTCAATATGGGATTATACTCTCGACGACCTAAAGATGATGAACGAAAAACAACGCCGTAAAGCAATCGAAAACATGAGAGTTACGGCTCTTGAGCGTTCTAAATTTCCTGAACAAGAATATCGCGAGATTGTTGAAAAAGCTTTGAACCTCAAACCTGAAGACCGATTTAGATCGGCTTTAGAAATGATGTATGTGATGAAACATACTTCTACCGAATTGCGAGAATTCGATGAGTTGTGCGATAGACTAGAGGCTAAAGAACTTAAAAATTGGAAAAATTCCTTTGATAAGGATGATGAAGATGATGATAAAAAAGAATCTGATGATTTTGATAAATTGCTCGACGACTTTATTAAAACTCAACTTGGCGAAACCGATGATTTAGCCGATAAAACGTTGAAAGACGATTTAGCTAAAAATTCTGTTGATGACAACGATGCATATGACGATTCTGACAATATGAGTTTTTGTCATGATGATTTCGATTTTGCTAGGCGCGATGATGGTGCCTTAACCGTCAATATTTCACCTAAAAAGCGGAAAGGTAACGGATTTGCCGATGTAGCTGGTATGGCGCCTCTCAAGCAACTATTAAAACGCAATTTTATCGACATTATTCGTCATCGCGATAAAGCAAAAAAATATAATATTCAGCCTTCTAATGGCATTTTGCTTTATGGTCCTCCAGGATGTGGTAAGACATTCATTGCTGAAAAAATAGCCGAAGAGGCTAATCTTAATTTCGTAATGGTCAAACCCTCTGATTTAGGGTCAACCTATATTCATGGTACGCAAACTAAAATAGCCGATTTATTTAAAAAGGCAGAGGAAAAAGCACCATCAATACTCTGTTTTGATGAGTTTGATACGTTAGTGCCGGCTCGTACCGAAGAAACCAATCACAACGTTCTGACTGAGGTTAATGAGTTCTTGGTTCAACTCAACAACTGTGCTTCGCGTGGTGTTTATGTATTGGCAATGACCAACAACATTAACCTTATTGACAAAGCTATTTTACGTAAGGGTCGAATTGATGAAGTGATATATGTACCCGAACCTGATGCCGAAGCTCGTTGCGAGATGTTTAAATGCAATCTGTCTAAAACCGAAATGACGGCAGATGATATTGACTTGCAGCGATTGGTAGAACTAACAAAAGGGTATTCATCGAGCGATATCGCATATATCGTTTTGGAAGCTTCGCGTGAGGCTTTTCGAGTTGCGATAGCATCGGATGATTGGGTGAAGATTACTCAAGAAGATCTTGAAGCGGTTATAAAACGCACTTCACCTTCTTTCACAAGCAGCGATTTGCAACATTACGAAAATATGCGTGATGAATTTGTAACTAAGAAAAAACAAATCGAGATTCGTCCTCGTATAGGTTTTGCTGTCTAATAATTAAAGAGGTGTACTTCCTGCAAGTACACCTCTTTTTTTGTCTGATATTTGCAAATATGAAATAAAAATTTTACCTTTGTAGTCGTTAAAAATATCTTTGATGGCTAGTCCTTCGATATATTTTCTTTGATAAGGGATTTTTTTTATAAACATTGTTATGAATACACATATATTAGAAAACGAATATTTGCGTATCGAGGCTTCTACTTTTGGTGCCGAATTGCAATCTATAAAAGACAAATCAACCGGATTTGAGTATCTTTGGCATGGAGATAAAGAATATTGGGCTCGTCGTTCACCAATTCTTTTTCCTATTGTGGGTAAGGTTTGGGAAGGACGTATGATTTATCAAGGCAAAGAATATCCATTGAGTCAGCATGGTTTTGCTCGAGATTGCATGTTTGATGCAATAAATGTGCTTGACCTTAATCAGAAATTTAACTGTCTATTTTCATCTTTTACTGCTATGGCGTTTCTGTTTTCATCTAATGTTGATACGCGTAAAATCTATCCTTTCGATTTCGATTTATATGTGGTTTATCAACTCGAAGGTCGCTCTTTAAAGGTTCATTGGATAGTTGATAACAAAACAGATGGTGATATTTACTTCCAAATAGGCGCTCATCCAGCATTTAATTATCGCGATTTTGATGCAGAGGCGTCAATTCAGGGGTATATGAAATTCGATCATTCAGGTCATTTGTCTCTTACGCGACTTGAGTGTGGCGGGTATGCAGCTGCAGAGCGGACAGATTTGTTAGTACCAGAGTCAGGTATTCCAATTACAAAAGAGACTTTTGCTGGTGATGCGCTTGTTTTTGAAAATCAACTGAACAGAGTTGCTTTATGCGACAAACAAGGAGAGACTTATGTCGAACTCTTTTTCGATGCGCCAGTTGTAGGCCTTTGGTCTCCTGCAAAAACGGGTTATGCTCCGTTTATGTGTATTGAACCATGGTATGGTCGTTGCGATGATAGTAATTTTTCTGGTGATTATAGTGAAAAAGCATATATTAATCATTTGAATAAAGGAGAGTTTTTTCAAACATCTTATCTAATGACTTTTTATGCATTACACTAATTCAAACTTAACTAAAAAAAGAGGCAACTGCCTCTTTTTTTTATTGAAAATCTATTATATCATGTATATGTAGAATGCCTACTATATTATTTGAATTTGGAGTATCTGTTACCGCCAACGATGTGATATTATTGATATCCATCAGTTCAAAAGCTTGTGTTATCATTGCGTCTTGGTGAATATATTTAAAAGAATGAGTCATTATATCTTCTGCAGTTAGTGTTTTGATGTTTTCATATTTCTGTACAGCTCTGCGTATATCGCCATCGGTAATTATACCTATGCAAATGTTTTTGTCATTATAGACTAGCGTCATACCTTTGCGTCCATCACTAACAGTATATATTACATCGTTGAATATTGTAGTACATTGTACACGCGGAATAGTAGTCGACATGCGATGTTTTACTCGTGAAAGTAGTTGACGTCCCAAAGCTCCTCCTGGGTGATATAATGCAAAATTTTCAGCTTTAAATTGGCGACGTTCCATTAAACATACCATTAGAGCATCCCCAAGTAACATTGTCGCTGTAGTTGATGTTGTTGGTGCAAGATTAAGTGGGCATACCTCGCGTTCTATTGGGATATTAAGAACAATCTCTGCTTCGTTAGCAAGGGTTGAGTTAGGATTTCCCGTAATAGCAATAATGCGTGCTCCAATATTTTTAAGAGGGGCGCAGATGCTAGTTATCTCTGATGATGTACCACTATGAGATATTAATAATGCAATATCGTTATTTGATACCATGCCAAGATCACCATGCATTGCTTCAGCTGCATTGATGAATATAGAAGGTGTCCCTGTAGAGGCAAAGGAAGCAGCAATCTTATGACCAACAATACCAGTTTTGCCTATTCCCATAATGACTATTTTGCCAGTACAAGCATAAATCATTTCTACAGCTTGATCAATCTCGTCGCCCAAAAGATTGGTAATCTTTTGGAATTCATTAATCTCTTGTTCGAATATCTGTTTACTTCTTTCTTTCCAAGTCATGAATTGTAGGACTTTGTTGTGTTTGAAATAGAATATATATTAGATAAAGTTCTTTTTATTACTTTATTGCTTTTATTATATTGTCAATTTGGATAGCTTGTTTGAGTATCTCTTCAATATTAGATAGACATATTTGATTTGCTGCATCAGAGAAAGCTTGGTCTGGATTAGGATGGACTTCTGCAAATATAGCATCAACGCCTACGGCAAGAGCTGCACGCATAAGGTATGGTACCATTTCTCTATTGCCACCTGTAATGCCTCCTTGTCCTCCTGGTTTTTGCACACTATGAGTTGCATCAAATACAATAGGGACACCAAATTGGCGCATTTCTACAAGTCCTGTCATGTCTACAATTAGATTGTTGTAACCAAAAGATGAACCTCGTTCACAAATCATGATACGATCATTACCAGTAGATTTAAGCTTTTCTACTACATTGCGCATATCCCATGGTGCAAGGAATTGCCCTTTTTTCACGTTTATTGCACGTTCTGTTTCTGCTGCAGCCATTAGTAGATCTGTCTGTCGGCAGAGAAAAGCTGGTATTTGTAGAATATCGGCAACTTCGGCCACAAGTGGACATTGCCATGATTCATGTACATCTGTTACAATAGGTAAGTTTAGCTCTGTTTTTACTCGTTGGAGTATTTGTAATCCTTGCTCAATGCCTACGCCGCGTGGCGAAGTTATAGAGGTGCGGTTGGCCTTATCAAATGATGATTTGAATACGAATGGAATGTCAAGTCGAGAACAAATCTCTTTTAATTCTCCTGCCACATCCATTGTCATTTGCTCAGATTCAATAGCACAAGGACCTGCTAATAGAGCAAAACGTTTATTATTACCAATAGTTATATTATTGTTTATAGTTACCATAGTTTTGCAAAGTTACAAAAAATAATTTAATTTAATACTTTTATCTATAAAGTTTCTTTGTCTTTTTATATTATTATATTTAAATGCAAAAAGCCAACCACCGGTTGACTTTTTGTATTTATTTTATTATTAGAGGTATCAATATTCAATGAGTCTATTTTTATACTTAGCAAATACCAGAGAAGCCCATAAATGCCATGGCGAGTAGGCCCGCTACGATAAGGGCAGTTGGCATACCTTCTACGCTTTTAGGGAGTTTTGTGAGAGCAAGTTGCTCGCGGATGCCAGCAAAGAGTACTAATGCAAGACCGAAACCTGCCGATGTAGAGAGGGCAAATACTACGCTCTCAAGTAGGTTCATATCTTTTTGGATTACCATAATTGCAACACCAAGGATTGTACAGTTGGTAGTGATAAGTGGCAAGAATACGCCAAGAGCTTGGTAGAGCGATGGAGAGATTTTTTTGAGGATAATCTCTACCATTTGCACTAGGGCAGCAATTACGAGAATATATGAGATAGTTTGAAGATATCCTACATTGAGAGGTTGAAGCACATAGTGCTCGAGTAGGTAGGTACAAATAGTAGCAATGGTCATAACGAACATTACCGCAGCCGACATACCAATTGAAGTGTCAATTTTTTTAGATACTCCGAGGAATGGGCATATACCGAGGAATTGCGCCAACACGATATTGTTGACAAATATTGCTGAGATTATGATTAAAAAGTAAGTCATAATAGTTTAGAGTATAGAGATTAGTCCGCAGGGTCTCTTAATTTTTAACTTTTATTTTGTTGATAATTGCAATGAGGTAGCCGAGGGTGATGAATGCACCTGGAGCAAGAACGAAGACAAGCACGCCATATTCTTCTGGGAATATGCGGAGCGAGAATAGTGCACCAGTGCCGAGAAGTTCGCGTACGATACCGAGAAGAGTCAATCCGAAGGTGAAGCCAAGACCGATGCCAAGACCATCGCAAAGTGATGCAAAAGGATTGTTTTTAGCAGCAAAAGCTTCGGCACGACCAAGAACGATACAGTTCACTACGATAAGTGGGATGAATAGACCAAGAGAGTCGTAGAGGGCTGGTAGGTATGCCTCCATTGCCATTTGTATGATTGTTACGAATGTAGCAATTACTACAATGAAGGCTGGGATGCGTATTTTGTCAGGAATAAGATTTTTGAGTAAAGAGATAACAACATTCGAGCATATAAGAACGAATGTAGTAGCGAGACCCATACTCATACCATTGAGGGCTGAGGTGGTGGTGCCAAGCGTAGGACACATACCGAGCATCAACACGAATGTTGGGTTTTCTTTGATGAGTCCGTTGGTTATGGTTTTGAAATAATTCATAATATCAGTTGAAATTTGAAATTTGAAATTTGAACCGAAGGTCTTTGAGCCTCTGGCGATAAAAAGTTGAAAACTGTTTTTTAACTTTCAACTTTTAATGAGTCTGTTTGAAGAGTATCATTATTCACTGTCTCTATTGTAGTAGAGTCGGTTGTTGCAATAGAGTCTGGTGTTAACTCTGGCTGTTGAGAGGTAGCACCGCTCCAAGCATCGACAGTAGGAGTTTCGCCAAGTGCTATTTGATATGTCTCGTAGGCTTTGTTGATAGAATTAAGGAAAGCGCGTGATGAGATAGTAGCTGCTGTGATAGCATCAAATTCGCCACCATCTTTACTTACGCGGAGAGGCATTTTGTCGGCACCCGCACCACGAATGTCAGATTTCACTTTGAACCAATCGACCAATTTAGAGCCAAGACCTGGAGTTTCGGCATGTTGTAATAATGAGTAATCAACAAGCACGCCATTAGCATCGAAGCCAACCATAGTGGTGACGTTGCCACCAAAACCGAGTTCGGCTGTTTCGATAGCGATACCAACTATTGCTCTGTTAGCATCATAGGCACGGAAAATTTTTTGATTGTTGACACTGTCTTCTTCGATAGATGTAAATTCAGGTAATACAGCTTTGATAGCTGCCTCTTGTTTTGCTTTTTTAGATGCAGCAATTGGTTCGGCTGTAGCATTATTCATTGCGCCGAGACATGCAGCTGCAACTATAGTGATAATGGTGAGCACAATCACCATATTCATGAAAGAAGATTCTAGTTTTTTCATTTTTTACCTCCTTTCTCTTTAGCACCGAAGCGTGTAGGTTTCACATAGTTGTTGATGAGTGGAGTAGCAGCATTCATGATAAGAATTGCAAATGACATACCTTCTGGGTAAGCTCCCCAAAGACGGATTACGCAAGTAATCAAACCGATGCCAAATCCATATATCAATTGACCTTTATGAGTCATAGGTGATGTCACATAATCGGTTGCCATGAAGATAGCACCGAGCAAAAGACCACCACTCAAAAGGTGTACGAGTGGGTTGGCATATGCTTCTGGGTCGATAGCGAAGAAAATGCCTGTAAATGCTAGCACAGTAACGATTATAGATATAGGTATATGCCATGTGATAGTTTTAGTGGCAAGAAGATATACAAGGCCAATGAGGAGAGCAATAGCACTGACTTCGCCGAGCGAACCACCCATTTCGCCAAATAGCATTTGAGTGAAAGACGGGATTTCGCCAAAACCACCTTTGAGCATAGAGAGCGTAGTAGCTCCTGTCTCTGCATCGAAATAGTTGAAGTCGAGATTCATTGGCACTGGGCGAGGCCATGTAGTCATTTGTGCAGGGAATGAGATAAGCAAGAATACACGACCAACAAGGGCAGGGTTGAATGGATTATTACCCAAACCGCCAAAAGTCATTTTGCCAATGCCGATAGCTACTAGTGCACCAATCACCACAATCCACCAAGGAAGGTTAGATGGGAGGTTGAATGCCAAAAGCATACCAGTAACCAAGGCAGACATATTGCCAAGTGTGTTTTTGCCTTTTAAGATGAATTTTTGGATTAAGAATTCAAACAAAAGGCACGAAATTATGGAGATGAGACTCACGCAGAGAGCTCCAAATCCGAAGTAATATAGCGATACAAGGTAGGCAGGCAACATGGCAATTACCACGTTGAACATATTTTTGCGTACGCTATCGCCATTATGAATGTGTGGAGCTGGAGATAATGTTAACATAATTATTTTTATAGTTGAAATTTGAAAGTTTAAAGTTGAAATTTGAATTTTGAAAGTTTCTTAATTTAAAATGTATTGGTGTTAACTTTCAACTTTCACATTTCAGTTTTCACATTGATTATTATTTTTTAGTGTTACGATTGCGAATGATGCCACCAACTGTCGCTTTGCCGAGTCTCACGTAGTCGAGCAATGGGCGATGAGATGGACAAGAGAATAAGCAGCAACCACATTCGATGCAGTCCATGATTTGCTCTTGTTCAAGACGATCCCACATTTCGTGTTCGGTGAGGCTATGTAAGAGATAAGGTTCGAGAGCCATAGGACAAGCATCAACGCATTTGCCACAGCGAATACAATTTTCTACTTCGGCACGTTTTGATAAGCGGTCAGGCATAATTAGTAAACCTGATGTGCGTTTTGAAGTAGTAGATTCGAGGTTGCTAATTGCGCGACCCATCATAGGACCACCCGCTATAACTTTACCCGTGTTAGTTGGAAGACCGCCTGCCGCTTCGATAATATTGTTGAGTGGAGTACCAAAGCGAACGCGAAGGTTGCGAGCATTCTCTACATCAGGACCTGTTATTGTGAGTACGCGGTCGATGAGAGGTTTGTTTTTTTGAACAGCTTCGTATACAGCGAAACAAGTAGCAACGTTTTGAACAACTGCCCCCACAGCAATAGGAAGGGCTCCACTTGGCACTTGGCGACCGATAGTAGCGTCGATCAATTGTTTTTCACCACCTTGAGGGTAGTGCATTTTAAGTGGGCATATTTCGATACCGAAGTGGCGAGTTGCTATATTGCGGAAGTGTTCGATAGCATCTTTTTTGTTGCATTCAATGCCCACAATAGCACGTTTCACATTGATAGCTTTCATGATGATAGAGATACCAATGAATATTTCTTCGGCATGTTCGAGCATGAGACGGTGGTCGCATGTGAGATAAGGTTCACATTCTACACCATTTATGATTAACACTTCGGCTTTTGCTGTAGGCGGAGGGGTGAGTTTGACATGAGTAGGGAAACATGCACCTCCAAGACCTACTATACCAGCATCGCCGATGCGACGGATGATT
>JAZRCE010000022.1:0-14538 GCA_045635445.1 Candidatus Aphodosoma sp. | reverse complement strand
TAAGCTGTTGTTTTATTTATATTATTTATTCTTTTTCTTTTTGCCTAAAGGGTATAGATAGTTTCTAGGGTTTTCTTTTAAATCTATTAAGAAATAATTAGCACTATTGATTGTTTTATTTATGTTATTGTATAGGGTGTTATCGTTTAATAGAAGGCCTAATGTTCCATCTGGAGAGTTTAGGCGATTAGTGAATTGATTAATATTTGATATTGTTGTGTCGAGAGAAAGAATAATATCTTTGTATTTAACTTCGCTTAATTCATTTGTTATGTTGTTAAGATCAGTGCATATAGAATTAACTTTATTTACGATAGGAGGGAATTGTTTGTCAATCATATTAGTTAAACTACGAGATGTTTTGTGCAACTCTGCGGTGATGGATTCGATATTGTTTAAACTAGCTTGTATTTCAGCCGAATTTATTAACTTGTTTGTTGATAAGATTAGAGAATCGGCATGTTCTATCGTAGATTGTATAGATGGTACTATATTGGCTAATGAAGCCATTAGACCTTTATTAACATCGGTTGTAATGGTGTCACCAGAAGTGTGAAATTCATTAGAATCGGAAAATACTATGTTAATTCCTTTCCCGCCAAGCATACTTTCGTCAAAAAGGTAGGCTATTGTACCTTGGGGTAGTTTAATATCTTGGTTTATTAAGATGTCAACTGTGAAAGATTCTTTTTTTGTAAAATCGTATTTGATGTCTCTAACTTGACCTATTTTGTGACCTTTTATAAAAACACCATTAGATATGACTAACCCGTCAATGTTTTCATATTTTAAAAAATAGTGGTTGCTAGGTGTAAACAAATTAACTCCTTTAAGAAAGTTAATCCCCCAAATAAGAAATGCTAATGCAAATACAAAAGAAAGACCAATTTTTACTTCTTTTGTGAAAAGTGTTTTTTTTGTCATATTTTAATATTTTATTTGTTTATTGATATTTTTTTTCCATCTTTAAATGCTATAATTATTGCATCTTTGAATAGTGATTGAATTTTTTTAAGATTTTCTTTTGCTTCTTCGTAAGAAGTTGTTTCTGTACAAGTGTATTTATACCATCCGTTTTCGATGTAATAATTAACAATACCTATTTTTTGAGCTTTACAGATGTCAGAATTGCTTTTGGGTATTTCTGAGCGAGAACTGAAAACTTGTATTTTATATATTGTTTCTGAGGAATTCTGTTCTGGTATTGACTCTTTTGAAATGGCTATATTTAAAGGTATTTTAATGTCATTTTCAAAGGCAATAATTATTGCATCTTTAAATAAAACCTGTAGTTCTTTAAGCTTTTCTTGGGCATCTTTATATGTATATGTATTGCCACATGTGTATTTGTACCACCCATTTTCAAAAAAATAAGATACGGGTTGGTGTTTTGTGATTTTTTTGTAATCTGAATTGTTTTCTTGAATTAAAGTGCGAGAACTAAATACTTGTATTTTGTAAATAATATTGGAATCTATTTTTTCGATATTGGAATCTATATGCGGTTCTTTTTTTTCTTTTTCTTTTTTAGTTGTCTTTTCTTTTTTTGAGTCTTTTTTCTTTTTTTGAGTTTCTTCGTTGTTTTTAACTTCGTCTTTGGCTTTTATCTCGGTTTGAGATGTGGTTATTGTTCGTTTGTCGTATTCATGTTTGTATTTTTCAAAAGCAGCGAAGATGCAATTTGCTAATTTATTTTGTCCTTCTTCTGATAGTAGAAATGTTTCTTCTGATGGGTTTGTAATAAAACCTAATTCAATTAATATACTTGGCATTTTTACTTGGTGTAGAACCCAAAAAATAGCCTGTCTAACACCGCGGTCAAGACGTTTAATTCCGACAAATTCTTTTTGTATATAGTACGCAATTTCTACTGATTGGTCAATATATTTGCTCTGCATGAATTCAAACATAATGTATGATTCTGGTGAGGTTGGATCGAAACCTTGGTATGTTTCTTTATTACCTTCTTCAAGTAGAAGAACTGAGTTTTCTCTTTTTGCAACATTGAAGTTGGCTTCTGATTTAGATAGACCTAAAGTAAAAGTTTCTGCACCATAAGCTTTGGTTGATTCGCTGGCATTAGTGTGTATGGAAATAAATAAATCTCCATCTGCTTTGTTTGCAATATTTGGTCGTTCTTGTAGTGTTACGTATTTATCTGTTTTTCGTGTGTATACAATATTTACATCTGGGTACTTTTCTTGTATTAAATTACCAACTTTTAATGCAACATTAAGATTGATAACTTTTTCTTGTCCTTTTTTTCCTAATGCACCAGGGTCTTTTCCTCCATGTCCAGGATCAAGGACAATGGTGAACTGTTTTGCTGAAATAGATAAAGCAAAAAACGTACAAAATATAAAAAAAATATATGATTTTAATCTCATGAAAAGTACTATAAAATTCACCGCAAAGTTAATAAAAAAAAGTCAAATAGGCAAAGATGTATTGTGAAAAAAAACGAATATTCAATAAGAAACTAAAAAGTGAGATTTTATTAGTTTATCTCATAAATTTTTATTATCTTTGTCGTTAATTTTTTTATTATTCTAGAGGGAAAAATATATAAAATAAATATTGTTGATAGACAGTAAGTTATATTTCATAAAGGCATTTTTTGTAATTAGTATCATTCTTTTTTTTGTTGGAATTTGTGATACTAATGCGGGTGTTGTATGTCAAAGTGATAGTGTTTTCTTTTCGGAAATGTCTATTGATACGACGAAAAATGACACTTTAGCAAATTTATCTCATATGTCCAAAGATACAGTTGTTGAAAAAAAACAAGAGATGCTTGAGGCTGAAGTGCAATATCAAGCACGTGACTCTATTGTTTTTCTAATGGACGGTACGGGTTATCTTTATGGGGATAGTAAAGTGAAGTATTTACA
Source organism: Candidatus Aphodosoma sp. (assembly GCA_045635445.1). Lineage (GTDB taxonomy): Bacteria > Bacteroidota > Bacteroidia > Bacteroidales > Paludibacteraceae > Aphodosoma. The sequence goes on along the minus strand of JAZRCE010000022.1, from coordinate 11,647 downwards.
GCCAAACCCAATAGAATTACAAGCAGAATATATTCGATTTAAGTTAGATAGTTCAACTATTTATGCTATTGGTACTGTTGATTCTCTTGGTAATCCTATCGGTGATCCAATTTTTAATGATGGGGGAGATTCATATAGTTCTAAGTATATGAGTTATAATTTTAAGACTAGAAAAGCTTATGTTCGTCGTGTAGTTACTCAACAAGATGAAGGGTATATTATTGCCAATGAAACAAAAATGTTCCCCGATCAAACTTTTTTTATGAAAGGGGGAAAATATACAACCTGTGATGATCATGATCATCCCCATTTTTATTTACAACTTACTAAAGCCAAACTTAAACCTGGTAGTCATATGGCAGCAGGTCCAGCATATATGGTTCTTGCAGATGTTCCCTTACCATTAGCACTACCTTTTGGATTTTTTCCTATAACAAAAAAATATGCATCAGGGATTGTTATGCCTCAGTTTGGTGAAGATCTACAGCGAGGCCTTTTTATTAAAAATGGTGGATACTATTGGGCAATTAATGATTATATAGATTTGGAAATCTTAGGTGATTATTATACCAAAGGAACTTGGTCTATAAGTCTTGCTAGTAGATATCGTTTGCGTTATAAATTCAGTGGATCATTGAATCTCTCTTATCGAGAAGATGTTACAGGCGAGAAAAACATGCCAGATTATCAATGTAGTAAAAATTTTCATGTCTCTTGGCGTCATCAACAGGACCCAAAATCAAGTCAATATTCTTCGTTTTCTGCTTCAGTTGATTTCTTTACTAGTGGTTATAATTCGAGTAATATTGATAATTATTATAATCCGGCAGAGCAATCAAAGAACGTAACAACATCATCTATTAATTATACACAACGATTCCCAGAGAGTCCGTGGAGCATTTCCCTTAATGCATCTCTTTCTCAACGTGCACAAGACTCAACTATTGCACTTACATTACCTTCGTTGAGTGTTAATATGTCACAAGTTTATCCGTTTAAGCGTAAAAAGCCTATTGGGAAAGAACGTTGGTATGAAAAAATACGTTTAAGTTATTCGATGACTGCAACAAATAGCATTAATACAAAAGAAAGTATGCTATTAAAATCATCATTTGTTCGTGATTGGAAGAATGGTGTTAAACACGCATTGCCTATTTCAGCTTCATTTACAATATTTAAATATATTAATTTTTCAATTAGCGAAAATTATAATGAACGTTGGTATTTTAATCGTATTAATCGCGATTGGGATATAACACGTCAAGAAGAAGTACAAGATACGACATACGGATTTTATAGGGTATACGATTTTTCTACAAATGCGTCATTGTCAACAAAATTATATGGATATTATACACCTATTCGTAAATTATTTGGTGATTACATCGATCGTATTCGTCATGTCATGACACCATCAATCGGTTTTACATATCACCCTGATTTTGGATCTGACCTATTTAAATTCTACGATTCATACACTAAAACAATTATTGACAAAAATAGTGTGCGACCAATATCGCATGAAGAAATTGTATACTCACCATATTCACATCATAGTTATGGTGTACCATCGAGAGGAATATCATCTACTCTTAACTTTGGGTTGCAAAATAATGTTGAAATGAAAGTAAAAGATAAGACAGATTCAACAGGTATGGCATACAAAAAGGTAAGTCTTATTGATGATTTATCATTTAATTGGGGTTACAATTTTGCAGCAGATTCAATGAATTGGAATAATCTTTCTGTTTCCATTCGATTAAAACTTACCAAACGCTTTTCTCTCAATCTCAGTGGACAGTTTGATCCATATCGTTATCTTCCTAACGAAAAGGGTAATATTATTCGCACAGGTCAACTCCATTGGGATCATGGTGAAATGATGCATTTTAAAGGAACACGTACAAGTTTTTCTTATACATTTAACAATGATACATTTAAGAGAAAAAACAAAAAAGAAAAATTAGAAGACGAACAAGGTTTAGATGCACCAATGGAAGATCCACTTGATCCTAATACACATATAGAACGTGACCCAATTACAGGAGAGCCTATTGATGGAATATTTGGTAAAAAAGAAGACGCAGAGGAAGAAAAAGAAACTGCGGATGAGGACAATGGAGGTTATGCATCAATTAAAATACCTTGGTCTTTTACTGTTACTTATTCTTGTGGTTTTGTAGAACAAATGACAAAAGAGAGTTATAATCCACAAACATCTGCCTACAAACTTAAATTTACAAACAATTTAACATTTAGTGGAAGTATTCAACCTACAGATAAATGGCGTATGAACTTTTCTGGCTCTGTAGATTTAAATCTTTGGAAAATTACCTCTACTAATCTCTCAATTTATCGTGACTTACATTGTTGGTCATTATCTGCATCAGTTTCTCCATTTGGATTACGTAAATCTTTTATGGTAACAATTGGGGTTAATGCCACTATGCTTCGCGATCTTAAATATGATAAACGTTCTGGTCGTAGTGCTAATATTAATTGGTTAGATAAGAAAAGATAAAAAATAATTATAATATTAACTTTAGTAGGTATTTGTTATTTGACTTATTACCTATGATTAAAATTTTGCAAGATATGAAAATTTCAGAAAACAAACTTGTCATCCTTCAGTACAAACTTTCGGTAAAAACCGAAAGAGGTGAACTCGAACTTATGGAGGAAACAACTCCAGAACAACCACTTCAATATTTTCATGGTATGGGCATGATGTTGCCTAAATTTGAAGAAAACCTTGAAGGACTTGGCGAAGGAGATAAATTCGAATTTATGATTCCAGTAGTTGATGCATATGGCGAATACGAAGAGGAAAGCGTGATTGAACTCCCTAAATCAATCTTTATGATTGACGGTCAATTCGATGGAGAAAAAGTATTTCCAGGTGCAATTGTTCCACTTGTAGACAATGAAGGTAATCGTATTAATGCTGAAATCGTAGAAGTAAAAGCAGAAACCGTACAAGTTGATCTCAATCATCCACTTGCAGGTGAAGATCTTTATTTTTCAGGACGCATTATAAGCGTAACACAACCAACAGAAGAAGAACTTCATGCAATGATGCACCATGGTTGCGGTGGCGGTTGCTCATGTGATTCTTGTGGCGAAGGCGGATGTTCGGGTTGTGGCGGTGGTTGCTGTTAATTTAATGTAAAAGAGTACACACCGATTGGTGTGTGTTCTTTTCTTTGATGATTAAGTAAGGTATAAGCAATCTATGCTTAAGAAGACTGACACCCATTTTAGTAGCAAGTGTTGGTATAGAAAATATAAACTTTCAACATTCAATTTTCAATGAACACATTCGGTCATATATTCCGATTGACAACTTTTGGCGAGAGCCACGGACCTGCAATAGGTGGCGTTATTGATGGATGCCCAGCAGGACTACGTCTAGATTTCAAAGCCATACAACATCGACTCGCATTGCGCTCTCCTCAAAATGTAGCAGGAGCTACAAAGCGTAATGAGGCAGATAAGGTAGAGTTTTTATCGGGTATTTATGAAGGTAAAACACTCGGTACGCCAATTGCATTTTTTGTACGAAACAAAGATATTCGCAGCGAAGATTATGCCGAATTGCAACATATATATCGACCAGGTCATGCCGATTATACATATGATATGCGTTATGGTATTCGAGACTATCGTGGTGGAGGACGTGCTTCGGCTCGCACTACAGTAGCACAAGTTGTAGCTGGCGCCATTGCGGAGCAATTTTTGCAAGCAATGGGTATCACTATTGAGACTTATGTTGACCAAATTGGACCAATTCTTATTCCAGATCAAACAGATGGTAATGATGTGGATAGTAGTCCACTTCGTTGTCCCGATTCATTTACAGAAGCCCTTTGGCTTGATTTAATTGAACAACTACGTGAGGAGGGGGATACTATTGGCGGTGCTGTGCGTTGTAGTATTAAGGGTGTTCCTGTTGGAGTTGGTGGACCTATATTTAATAAGGTGCAATGTCAGCTTGCCACAGCAATGATGTCAATTCCAGCAGCTAAAGGTTTTGAATATGGTCTTGGTATGGCTGCAGCTGTAGCACAAGGTTCAGAGAGTAATGACGAGATTCTTGTTCGTAAAGGTAAAGTTAAATTTAATACCAATCGAGCAGGAGGTCTTCTTGGAGGTATAACTACTGGTGAGTCTATTGATTTTCGTGTGGCTTTTAAACCAGTTTCATCATTGTCTCAACCTCAGCGTACAATCACAGATGCAAAGCAACCAGTGGCATTACAAATATCAGGTCGTCATGATATTTGTGTAGCGCCGCGAGCTGTAGCTATAGTTCGTGCTATGGCAGCCATTACTATTATTGACCAATTATTAAGTAAAAATTAATCTTTATAATTTATGACAAATATGGCAAATTTGAGAGACGAAAAATGGGCTGTAATTATTAATCCAAAAGCAGGTAAACAGCGTTTACGTCGTGATTGGGTTAAGATGTATAGAACATTAAAACGTGCTGAAATCGAATTTCAAGTTTGGACAACCGAATATGCTGGTCATGCAATTGAAATAGCTCGTCATCTTGTCGAACGAGGATACAGAAATTTACTTATTGTTGGTGGAGATGGTACTATCAATGAAGTTGTAAATGGTATTTATATGTCCCATATAGAAGATAAAAATCAAGTATCTATTGCTCTATTTCCTTATGGAACTGGTAATGATTGGGCTCGCTATTGGGGCTTATATAAGTCTAAACGTAAAATGTCTGAACGTTTTTATGAACGTAATCGAGTTAAAGTTGATCTTGGTTGTATTACATATTACGTAGATGGAGAGGAACGTAAACGCTATTTCCTTAATGGTTTAGGTGTTGGCTTTGATGCGCAAGTATGTCAAGTTACTGACCGAATGAAGCGTATTTATGGTGGTCATTCATGGGTGTATACACTTAGTTTACTTATAGCTGTTTTCAAATGGAAACCGACGAAAATGCAACTTGTTTATGATGATGAAGCTATTGAAGACGATGTGTTTACTATAGCACTTGGCAATGGATGTTATTCTGGTGGTGGGTTGAAACAAGTGCCTGCTGATCCAACTGATGGACTATTCCATACTAATATGATACCACGTCCGACATTTAAGATTATTTTAACCGCACTTGGCTATCTTTTTCGAGGCGAGTTGTGGAACCATCCTGCATGTACAATGAAAACAACCAAACGATTTAAAATAAAAAACCGTCAATCTTTTCTTATTGAGACTGACGGAATTATGCTTGAAGGTCACGGTCCTTATACAGCCGAAATCATACCTTCAGCGCTTAATATGATTGTGTAAGAAATTTTATATCAGGATATTTTTTAACTATCGCATCAATTTGTTGCGATAGTTTTTTTTTGAACTTTATGTACTCATCGGAATCGGGGTGGAGGGGACGATGCGAGAGAGATTTTTTTATTTTCAATACCTCTTCTGCTATGCGAATAGCCTCCTCTGTGAGATAAGTTGTTGTAAATCGTTCGAATATATATTCTATTGCAGTTTCTGAAGGGTGAATCATATCGGCAGCATAGTAGCGATAGTCGCGCAACTCGTCCATCATTATTTCATAAGAAGGGAAATATTTGGCACCGGTAGTTTGGCAAAGTTGCTCAGTGGCGAGTAATAGAGTAGCCTTATTTATTTGACCATGATGAGCTCCATCGCCTAGGTATCTCACGGGTGAGATAGTGAAGATAGTTGAAAGTTGGGGATTGAGGTACGAAAGAGAGATGCTAGAAGTTATTATCTCATCAATCGACAATAATCTGTGAGTGAATTCACGAGATGGGAGTTTATGGCAATTGCTTACTACCAATCCGTTGTGTTCGTAGACCTCAGCCGATCCGAATGTGATGATTAGATGAGTAGCATTTTTTAGTTGCTTATGACCTTGGTGCAATTTTTCGTTCATTAATCTGAGAGCTTCGGATTTGTCGGAGTGAGAAAAAGAGCCGTGGTGCATAAATGAAGTCCATAATCCGTTGTGCTGAAATAGCTCGTTTTCTGTGAATTTACGTTCCTCAATTATTCGTGATAAGGTTGAAAATATTGATATAGGATTGTATAGTATTCCCATTGGATTCATAACTACATTGAAGCCACAATCAATCAATTTTTTGCCAATATTTTCGGCAAAACACGATCCTAACATCACAATTCGTGAGTTATGATCTATTGTTTTATTAGGTTTGATATTTACGGGAGTTGTGAAATTCATAAGTGGTGTAGTTTACTTAATAATTTCTTCTATAGCTGTTACAAGGATAGAGTCGTCGGAGTCGTCAGCTTCGATATGAGTTTCAATATCGGGTATCACGCCAAATTCGGTATGTTGCATATTGGCATCGAACATAGGCACGGCCGAGAAGCGCACCATCCAGCCATTAGGTAATTCTTGCGATAGAGGCATACCGCCACCGCCACCTGTTATGCCGCCCACAACTGTTACATTCGGTGCTTGTTTCATGCGCACAATGAAGTCGTTAGTTGCCGAATAGCATCTACGATTTGATAGTACGACTACTTTTTTGTCACTCCAATCTATAGGGGCATCTTTTGGATCGGTTATGATGGGTGTTGTGTCGGAAAAGCAATCATGGCATGTGCCAGTTTTGTGTTGCATATAGCCAGTGGTAGTCTTCTCTTTGAAGAAGCATGCTGCCAATTTTTCGCTATAACTTAATGAGCCACCTCCATTGTTGCGTACATCGATTACGATGCCTTTAACTTTGTGAAGTTGATGGAAATAGGCGTCAATATAAGCCAAATTTGCAGTAGTAAATCCATCTGAAAAACTACTATAGCGAATGTAGCCAACTTTGCCATTATCTATAGTGGTATAAGCAAATCCACCAGCCGAACGCAAGTCGGAGTCAAAGTGGTTGTATAAGAAATCAGCGTTGTAGTCGGCAGGGTAGGAATCAAACCACCCGGTGCATGAAGAAACATCGAATGGTGCATAAAGATTTACGTGGCCATCTTCCAATATGTCAATCATTTCTGCCATGAGATCGAATAGTTGAAATACATCTTTCACTTTATTGACACGAGGTAGAAACTGATTGTAAACTTCAGTCCAATCAATTCCTTTGTAAGTAAAATAGCAGTAATGCTCATCTAATATTTCCCATAGAGCATCGAAATTGGTTCGTGGGTCGGCATCATACTTTGAGATAGTGTTGTTTCTATCGCAAGCCAAGAGTATAAAGCAAGTTAGTATTGCAATAATATACTGTTTCATAATCAATAATTTTCAATCTTTATTCTTTTATAATCCCTAAATTAAGAGCAAGACCTATTTGACCTGATAGTTCGTGAACGTAGAATGACAGATTGTTGGCATGCCACCATTGATGGTTGTGGGTCATACCTATAAATAGGGTTACCGTAGGTAAAGTGAAGTTTAGCGATAGATTGCCTCTGATGCCTTGGCGGTTGTGGAGTGATGTGAAGTGTACAACATCATTAAGAGACTTAGGTATATTTGTGTAGATTTCATAGTAAGATTGTCCCATTTCGGGCACGAACATGCCACCTATGAGAGGTGTAGATGCCATATAATCAAATGACAGAGCCCATCGTTTCCATGAGAGTTTGTATTGAGCACCGACCGAAGCCATCAAATTGAGTTGTATATCGCCCGACGATGGATTGTTGACATTGCGCGATTGATTTTTCAGTGCACCATAAATATCAATTGCTCCTCCTGCCATTAATTTTAACCCCTTGATTGGGTGCCAATTATAGTGTGATGCAAATCCGGCATTGCCACCGATGTATTGAATCATTGCACTATATGAGGCATTTATCAATTGGCCATAGCGCCAATGGTCATAAACCAACCATGAAACCGAGCTATCAGAGTCATTGTAGTATGCTGTATGATAAGCGTCTAATCCTAGGGATAGACCTTTATACTCTTGATTGCTAAGGTAGTGGTCGGTAATAGCCATTTCTCCAATATTTATGGCGTAGCGATTATATGAGCGATTGGTTGTTTCTGTCGCAAGTAATCCGACAGAAACAACCAATCCTATGATAATAAGTTTTAATTTCATTGATTAGAAATATAGTATTTTTGCTTCGGTTTTTTTTATCTGTTGTAAATTTACAATCACCCCAATTTCGCAAGTTAATTTGCGGGTGTAGGATTTTTGCTCTTGGTTTAATTGCCACCAATGGCTATCGTAGATAAATGAGGTTTGTAGAGTGATCTTATTAAAAATAAATAATATTGCAAGGTCGGTTTTTGCTCCTTGGCGGTTGTGGAATGATGTGAAATATATGTCGTTAGCTTCAATACCTTTGTGCAGTGCATATAGATTTTGTGGACTATTGGGCTCAATCATCATGCCTAGCACGTTCAAGTATGACTTGTAAGTTATGCCTAATCCCCAATTTTGCCACCACCATGTGTAACGAAAATCGGAATATAGCAACAACTGCGTTTGAAAGTCTAAAGATGCTTTGTCGGTGGTAGTTAGACTTTTAATGCCTCCGAAGCATTCAACGATAAGACCCGAGTTTAGCACAAAATTCTTTGTAGGACGCCAATGGTTATATGTGCCAAAACCAACATTACCGGTCCAATATGCAATATTTGTGCTGCCTAAAGTACGGTTTGAGGCAATGTTATACGACCAATAGTCATATGCTTCCCACGATAGTTTTTGGTGTGTGCCTTTGTAGTATCCTGCGTGACTGGCGGATAATCCGAACGATACACCTTCGAATTTGTAACCTTCAAATATAGGGTCGGTAAATTCAACACCACCAAACGATGCCGACCATTTGTGTTGCGATGATTCGTTGTAAGATTCAGTTGCCATAATAGGCATAGCAACTAATAGGGTAATAATAAGTAATTTAGTTTTCATAGCTTTTTGATTTTAAGGATTTGTTTATTTGTCAAAAAATCAAAAAGTATGCCGTTGTTTTAATTAATATTTCACTCTTCGGCTCTTACTAATAATGAGCTATCGCCGTATGAGAGAAAACGGAATCCGTTGTTCATAGCGAAATCGTAGATTTTGCGCCAACGGTCGATGCCTACGAATGCTGAGATGAGAAGTAATAAAGTGCTTTTAGGTTGGTGAAAGTTAGTAATTATCTTATTGACCACGCGGAATTTGAACGAAGGTACAATCATGATGCGTGTGGCGGCATTAATCGCAATTAAATGATTGCGGTTGAGATAATTGATAATTTCGCGCAAAGCCTCTTCGGTTGTTAAAGTATAGTTGTTTTCGTAAGGTTCCCATTGTTCGACCATGAGGTCGGGATTCTCGGGATTGAGGGCAATGCGGCAGCCTAGGTAGTAGAGACTCTCGAGTGTGCGCACTGATGTTGTGCCCACAGCCACTATGTGTCCTTCAGATGCAATGAGGTTTTCAATTACGCGTTTGCTCACCGAGATGATTTCGCGGTGCATAGGGTGGTCGCCAATCTCTTCTGATTTAACTGGTTGGAATGTGCCAGCACCAACGTGGAGGGTCACTTCGTCTTCGCGTACTCCATTGAGGGCCAATCGGCGCAATACGTCTTTGGTGAAGTGTAGTCCGGCAGTAGGGGCAGCAACTGAACCGTCGATTTTTGAATATACGGTTTGGTATGTCTCTTTATCTTTCTCTTCGGTTGCGCGGTTGAGATATGGAGGGATAGGTAATTCTCCAAAGTGGCTGAGTATGTCGGAAAAGAGAATATCTTCGTTATCCCACTCAAAGCGAACGAGGTGCGACATGCCTTCGTTGGCACTTTCGATGCGAACGGCACGGAGTTCGAATAGAATGTTGCGGATGCTCATAATTTGTTTGAGTGCACCCTCTTTCCATTTCTTTGAATTTCCTACGAGACATTTCCATATGCACGACTTATTCTCTTGGAAAACAAGATTGTAGTCGGCAGGAGAGTGAGGCTCGAGGCAGAAAATCTCGATAGTTGCACCGGTTTCTTTCTGGAAATGTAGTCGTGCTTGAATCACCTTTGTGTTGTTATATATCAATAGATGTTCGCGACTCAATAGGTCGGGCAAATCGTAAAAATGCATTTTTTCGATTGTTCCATTACGCCAATAGAGTAGGTTAGAGCTGTCGCGCTCTTCCAATGGATATTTTGCTATGCGCTCGTCAGGCAAATTGTAGTCGAAATCTTCGATGCGTATCTCTTTAATATTCATTATTTTATTTTTGTGAATTTAGAACCAGTTGTAGATTGCATATATCCATCGTGCACTTCGAGGAGGTATATGTTGTGGTCGGCGTCGACGATGCAGATGTTGTTGCCATCGACGTCCCAAGAGTAGTCGCAACCATAGAGTGTGGTTTTGGCAGTGACAACATCACACACACCTTTGTCTTTCAACACGAAAGTGATAGTGTCGTTAGAATAGCTGCCGAGCCAGTTGTAGGTGTCGCGAGCAGAATTAGAGTCGGATTTTTTGTGATTGCCACACGCTGAGAGCATTATGGCTGTGAGAGCGATAAAAAGATAGTGTTTCATATTTATATATGTAGTTTTTCTAATGCAGAATTTAAGTCAGCTAATCGTTTGATTTCGACAATTCTTTCGTGTTCAATAGTGTCGACTACTTCGTGAGCCCAAGTGGTGTGGTAGGGGATGTAGATGCCACGACCTCCGAGATTGACTACGGGAAGTATGTCGGATTTGAACGAGTTGCCAATCATCACAAGTTTTTCGGGTTTGCAGTTGAGCGATTTAATCATTTTGAGGTAGTCGTCCTCGCGTTTGTCGCTCATAATGATAGAGCGTTCGAAATATTGTTCGAGGCCAGAGCGTTTGATTTTGCTCTCTTGATCGAGCAGGTCGCCTTTGGTGGCAACAACGAGTCGATATTTGCCAGATTCTTTTAGGCGTTTGAGGGTGTCTTCGACGTCGGCAAGAAGAGTGACGGGCTGCATGAGTTGATTACGTCCGATTTGAACGATGCTGGAGATTATAGAGTAGGGAACATCGTTGTTGAGTAGTTTGCCCGCAGTTTCTATAGCGCTAAGCACGAAGCTTTTAACACCAAATCCGTATATCGAAAGATTGCCCACTTCGTTGTCGAAGAGGACGGGCATAATCTCTTTTTCGGTGAGGTTTGGATTGTGACTATTTATCAGTTTGCAGAATTCGCGTTCGCTTTCGCGAAAAAAGATTTCGTTGTCCCAAAGAGTGTCGTCGGCGTCGAAAGCTATAGTAATCATTTTGTTAGATAGAATTTTATTTAATTCTTGTGACAGAGTTGTTTTCGAGTTTGTATTTTTGGTTGGTTTCGGGGCAGATGGCGATGCCATTGGAGTTGAAATTGAGACGGTGGCCATATTCGCTAACCCAACCGATTTGGCGAGCAGGATTGCCAACAACGAGGGCATAGGCAGGCACAGGTTTAGTGATAACCGATCCTGCACCTATCATGGCGTATTCGCCAATTTCGTTGCCACAAACGATGGTAGCATTGGCACCAACAGAAGCACCACGGCGAAGGATGGTAGGGCGATATTCGTCTTTGCGAGACACGGCACTGCGCGGATTGATCACGTTGGTAAAAACCATTGATGGTCCGAGGAATACATCATCCTCGCAGACAACGCCAGTGTATACGCTTACGTTGTTCTGTATCTTTACG
>JAZRCE010000021.1:0-16239 GCA_045635445.1 Candidatus Aphodosoma sp. | reverse complement strand
AAAAATTATAAACTACACAAAGACAAAGATTACAAGAGCCAAACACAGCGTGTCATCCTGTACTCTTGTCTCAAAAAAATAAAAGAATCAATATGAAAATAGATATTATCCTTTGTGGCGTAGGCGGTATGGGTGCCTTAAGTTCAGCTGCAATTATCTCAAAGGCAGCCCTCGACATGGGTTGGTATATGAAACAAGCCGAAACTCACGGTATGAGTCAACGTGGTGGCGACGTACAATCTCACCTTCGTATCAGCGACAAACCTATCGCTTCTGACCTTATCCCAGAAGGCGAATGCGACATTATTCTTTCAGTTGAACCAATGGAAGCACTTCGTTACCTCCCATTCCTCAGCAAAAATGGTTGGGTAATTACTAACGAAAATCCATTCATCAACATCCCTAACTACCCTGAAAAAGAGGCTATCATCGCCGAAATCAACAAATTGCCACATAGCATCGTGTTCGACGCAGATACTATCGCAAAAGAGGTTCACAACCCAAAAGGCACAAACATGGTAGTTCTTGGTGCAGCTTCTAAATATCTCGGTATTGACATCGAAAAACTCGAAGATGCAGTACGTAGCAACTTCGGTCGCAAAGGCGAAGCTATCGTAAATGCCAACATCGACGCACTCCGTGCTGGCCGTGCTGTTGCCGACAAAATGTAATTAACATTATAAACAATAAAAGTATGACTTGCTGAAATTTTAGCGAGTCATACTTTATAATAAGGGCAATATCTCCGTGTGGCTTAGAGTGTAATAACTTGGCAACGGTTTGAAGGGTATTGCCTTCTTTAAAAACAAGTCAAAACAGAATAATTATGAAAAAACTACTTCTCTCTATCTGCGTTGCAATTGCAATAATTTGCTTTGCCGCATGTGGCACAACCCAAAGCACTGCTGCACAACTGTCAAACCAAACTACTAGCACCACAACCCAAAGCGACCTATTCAAAGCTGGCGAACAATTGGGTGCTGCGTTGAAGTTCTTCTCTGACCAAAAAGCAACCAACGGCAAAATCAACTACGAAGACCCAACTACATATCTACAAATGGCAGTCATCGTACAAAATGCCAAAATCATCAAAGCTAATTACAAAGACAAAGCACAATATGCTACATTGGTAGAAGGTTTGAAAGCTAAATCTGGCGAACTCATCAACGAAAAAAATGTCGATACTGTAGTGAACACATTAGTTGAAAAAATCGCAAATAGCGAAGCTGTACAAAAAACACAATCAGGTATCTCTAACACTCAAAATTGGGTAAAAGAAAACCAAGACACAATTGATGCAATAAATGTATTGCTCAATACACTTAAATAACAACATATTCAAAAAAAAAAGGGTTGCAACTATATAGTTGCAACCCTTTTTTATCATAACATCCATTATTTCAACATCTCATCAATCTTATTACACAACTCACCAAACTCCTTCTCTTCAAACTTACGAGTAAGCATCACTATGCGACCCTTCTTATCAATCAACACATTACGTGTAATACCTGCATTAGGATGGGCATACAAACGAAACACCTCGCCAGTAATATCATAAGCCAATGGATAAGTAATTTTTGTAAACTCACGCAACAAAGAAACCTTATCTGGTGTTTCTTCTCGATCTATACCCACGAGCACAAAATCTTCATTATCTTTATGACGAAGCCAAATATCATTCTCAATATGTGGCATCTCTTTACGACAAATACCACACCACGATGCAGTAAATTGAAGCATTACCACTTTGCCTCGCAACTCACTAAGACGTATTGTTTTGCCATTATCCATAGTCAGTTCAAAGTCAGGTGCTATGTCACCTACCTTAACAATATAACCACGATCTTCGCCCTCTTGAGCTTTAATGCATAATGCACAACACACGATGCAAGATAAAATTAATAATAGTTTTTTCATATTTTATTTAAAATTAAAAATCTTTACTCTTCCAAGTTTTCAACTCCCCATTCTCTTCATAAATCAAATAACCTATAATATCATCATTAGCCAATATCCACTCCTGAGCCTTCTCCAATCCAACCACCATACAAGCCGTAGCCCAAGCATCTGCAGTCATACAATCACGAGCAATAATCGTAGCACTCAACAAATTATGCTCAACAGGATAACCCGTACGAGGGTCAATCGTATGTGAATATTTCTTACCATCCAACTCATAATAATTACGATAATTTCCACTTGTAGCCATACCACAATCAGTAAGCTCCACAACCTCTTGTATCTCGCTATTAATACAAGTCGAATCATTAACTGGTTTATTTATAGCAATATGCCAATTCACACCATTCGGATTCTTACCCTTCATCACTAATTCACCACCTATTTCAATGCAATAATCCGTACAACCATACGCCTCCAATGTATCTGCCACAACATCACACGCATATCCTTTTGCAATAGCACCAGCATCAATACGCATTTCTGCAAAAGCCTTACGTATAACACGATTTTCCAACACAACCTTGTTATAACCTACATATTGTAGTATACTATCTACTTGATCATTAGTCACCAACGACTTATTTTCTAATCCAAACCCCCATAAATCTACAAGCGGAGCCACAGTCATATCAAAAGCTCCATCAGTTGCACAACTCACCTGTTGTCCTCTCTCCCACACAGTTAAAAACAACGAATCCAATACAACAGACTCATTATTATTCACTTTTGCAATCGTACTTTCGGCATTAAACATCGATAACGAATTATTCACAGCATCCAATGCTCGTGTTATCTCTACCGACAAATCTTTTATATCTGGATTCGAATACGTTACGCTATACATTGTTCCAAACACAAATCCATCACGATGCAAATACTTATCTTCTCTATCATCAAAATCATAGCACAAAAAAAATACCGCTATCGCAATAAAGAATAACATAAAAACTTTTCTTTTTGTCATAAATTACATAATTACAATTTATAATGAAACAAATTAAACTTATCAAAACACACAACAAATACCCATCCAAACATTTTATCTGCAAAGATACAAAAAAATAACAAACCATCAACCAAAAAAGCACAAAAAAACACCATTCATATTCATAAAGTTATTACATAACTCTATAGTTACTATCACTTGTCTATATTAATATTTTTTCATAACTTTGTACTCCATAAGACAAACTAAACACATTATGACTAAAAGACTAAAAATCACACTATTTACAATTGTACATCTTCTTGTATCAATTGCCACTTTTGCTAACGACACCACCAAAATTACAGAAAAACCTAACCCTTACGAATTCGAAGTATATGGCTTCGTGCGCAACGACTTCACTTTCGACTCACGCAAAACCCTTGCTGCTGTAGGCGAATTGTTCAATTTCATCCCAATGGACAACCAGTTAAATTCCCTTGGCGAAGACCTCAATGCTGTGCCTTCGTCACGCCTATTAGCTGTGGTTTCGCGCCTTGGTTTCAACTTCAAATCACCTACATTTGGCGACATGTTCATCAATGCAAAAATCGAAACTGATTTCTGCGGTGCTGGTGCTAACTACAATATGTTCCGCATTCGTCACGCTTGGATTGGTCTCAATTGGAAACACCACCAACTCATCGCTGGTCAATCGTGGCACCCTATGGCAGGCGACCTTCTTCCTTCTATCGTATCGCTCAACACTGGTGCTCCGTTCAACGCATTCTCTCGCGCTCCACAAGTAAGATATAATGGTAAAATCAACGCTATAACACTCTCTGCTGCGGCTATCTACCAATTACAATACCCTGCTCCTGGCCCAAAAGGCAACTCGACAGAATATCAGGTATTCAGTGGACTTCCTGAACTATATCTCGGTATAACTTATGCAGCTAATGGTCTCAAAATAGGTCTCGGCGGCGAATATATGTCAATCCGCCCTCGCACTACAACTGAAATAAATGGTAAAACGATGAAAGTAAACGAATTTGTAAACTCTTTCACCTCTCAACTCTTTGCTCAATATAACACCAAAAACTTTACCGTTGCTGCTAAATCAATCTACGGACAAAACACTGGTCACCTACTTATGATGTCGGGCTATGGCTACTACGGCGTGAAAGAAGATGGCTACTCGCTCAACTATGCCCCACTCACTCAGTCGGCTACTTGGCTCACACTCGCCTACAACACAGCTAAAGAGAAACATAATGTGCGCGCTACGGTGCTCGGCGGTTATATGAAAAACTTTGGTGCACGCCACGACCTCGATGGTGTTTATGTGCGTGGATACGACAACATTGACCAAATTTTTCGCGTAGCTCCTTCGATTCAATACATCTACAAAGGCCTCGTACTCGGCGTGGAATATGAATACACTGGCGTGATGTATGGTACTCCACAAGCTAACTACTCGGTCGTAGGCGACCACCTCGTTGGCAACCACCGTGCATATGTGATGCTCGTTTACAACTTTTCACACAAATTCTTTAAATAAAATATGAACGACTGGAAATCACGCTTGAATGTAGTCTACTCAACTAATCCTGACTATCAATACGAAACTGACGAGGAACCAGAAGCTGACACCCTCGAACCTCAGAAACAAAACCTACGCATAGAACTCGACCGCCGCAATCGTGGTGGTAAGGCGGTGACACTCATCACTGGATTCGTGGGCACTGACGATGACCTCAAAGAACTCGGCAAAACTCTAAAAACCAAATGCGGCGTGGGAGGTTCGGCCAAAGATGGCGAAATAATCATACAAGGCGACTTTCGCGAAAAGGTGCACACCCTACTCACCGACCTAGGATACACAAAAACTAAACGCAAAAACTGATAAACTCCCTTTGGTCGTGTCAACAAACAACGACTAAAAGTCAAAAAAAAAGAGATGCTGCATCTCTTTTTTTTATTTAGTCATAAAAGTAACAAAATGGCACACAATTTGAACTGATAATAGCAAGTTAAACCTCTTAAAAAATTTATTACTATGAAAAAGCTATTATCAATTATTGCAACTGCGATAGTGGGCGGATGCCTACTATGTGGATGTGAAAAACAAAACGAAATCAACACCTCAGTGGTGCCTAACCTCGACGTAGAACGCTACATGGGTACTTGGTATGAAATCGGTCGCTACGACATCTCTTTCGAAAAGGGATTAGTGGGCGTAACAGCCAACTATAAGTTACTTGACGACGGCACTATCCAAGTAATCAACACAGGCTACAAAGACTCGCTTGATGGCAAAATCGACATCATTGAGGGCAAAGCCAAACGCCGCGACAAAGATGCCACTGATGGTGCCCTAAAAGTGAGTTTCTTCCTTGACTTTTATGCACAATACAATGTGATGGAACTCGCCGACGACTACTCGTGGTCGCTCGTAGGTAGCAAAACAGACAAATATCTTTGGATTCTATCGCGCACCCCATCGCTCGACACCAACACCCTCGAACACATCCTTCGTCTCGCTGCTAATCGCGGCTATGACACTAGCAAAATCCTCTGGGTAGAACAAAATTAGAGTACAGATGACAGAGTAGAAAATACAGATAGTATTTAGTTTTAATAATAAAGGCGGAATTAATTCCGCCTTTATCTGTTATCTGTTATCTGTACTCTGTAATCTATCAATGTATTGTTACCTGCGTAGCCCCGAATCCATATTGTTGGAACGAAGCATCTTGATAAGTACATTTGTAATACTTTTTCTTCAATAGTTTCTCAATCTCAGCACGCAACACTCCCTCTCCTTTGCCGTGGATAAAGACAATTTTCTGACCTTTGCGTTTGAGGTTCTCTTGCATCACTTGGTTAAACTTCTCTAACTGATAATTGAGCATATCAGCACGCGAGAGTCCATTTGTATTATCAACCAACTGATTGATATGCAAATCAACCTCGATAATGGCTGGTTTAGGATTTTGTGGCTTTGATTGAGGTTTATGCTCTTGCACCTTCTTTTCAGAAATAGCTTTTTGCAATTGTTGAGGGTCTATAAGCATACCAAGATCCATCACATCATTTTTCACGATAGTAACCAACATGGCATCCTCATCAAAATAGTCGTTTTCGCGGAACGAGTGGAGTTTATAGAATTTGGTAGGATTAATTTTCAATTCGATATCCATTGCTGGCTTAGCCTCAAACTGAATTTGCTTATAGGCAAAGCCTTGGAAACGCAACTGCTCAAGGTCGTTAAGTCCTATCTTGTTGATAGTCTCGAGATACAATTTAGTTTGTGGTTCAACCAAATTATGACTGCGCACACGCATCTTGTCGGCACCCGAATAGAGCGCAAACTGAAGATAATAGTTGCTATCGTTAACAATATAGAGCTCCATATCGGTGGTTTGAAGCTGTTTTACATCCTTCGGCACAAATGCTAAGTAGATGGTCAACTGCTCGCCATCGGGCGTCTCATAACGCTCATTCCACGTATATTCAGGCACTTTTATCTCCTCTTCCTCCTCAACTTCGACTTTAGATTTAGCGCCAATCGCTTTAGTCCTTTTGTCGTTGATATCTTTCACTTGGTCATCGACAGGGAAATTATATTTATTGGTCTCTTGCACAACCACCACTTGCGACACGAGGCAAGGAGTTTCGAAACCATCTTCCTCCTCGACCAACAATATATCTTTCGACTGAAAGCGTGTCACCACACCCCCACCTACCGAGTTGAGATAACGCACTTTATCTCCAATCTTTACATTCGATGCCATAATTCTAAAAAAAGGTCAACAATCAACGGTCTACAGTAAGGAAACAGCATGCTGCGCCCCTATTGAACCAAGGTCGAAAATAGACTATTGACTGTTGAATATAAAATTTATTATTTAACAACTACTTTAACTGCTGAATTTGCTGTTTTAACAATATAAACACCATTTGCAAGGCTACCATTCATAGCCGTTACATTTTGACCTGTGATAGTGAAAATAGAAATTTCACTATCAGCCACTACCATATGATTCATAACATAAATATTATTAACCTCAACATCGTCGACCGACACAGTTTCACCTGAATGTTTTTCAACGAAATAAGCAGGACCACCCACTTGTGCGTCGCCTTTATAATCGGAACGTGTGCCCCAAATGGTGATTTTGTCGCCTACTTTAAGACCTAACGACGAAAATGATTTGTCGATATATGATTGTTTGGTTGCAGTGAGTCCATAAACAAGCACTGAAGCAGTTTCGTCTTCGAGAGTGAAATTGCCATAAACGAGGGCGTTTTCGGCATCGCGGAATGATGTGATTGTGCCTGTAAGTTGATACCACACATTGTCGGCTACTTCGGCATTGAGAAGTTGCTCGATTGTTGCATTTTCGATATACTCCATAAATGTGTAAGTGGCAGATACCTCGCGACTCTTGTCGGCGCCTTTAACAGCCCATGCTTTTACGGTTGTTGTTGTTTCGATGCGAATAGCCGATTCGTATTTAGTGTCGGCACCATCGTTGAGTGTATAATAGATATCTGCGCCCTCGGTAGCACAAGTCAACTCGAGGTTGAATGCCTCTTCTTTTGAGCCTGCAACAACTGAGAATTGAGGTGCCTCGACGGCTACTGTTGCGGCTTCGCTGGCATAAACCACGATATTGTCTACACGCACACCTTCGGTTGGCATACCAGCAGCATCAGAAATACGGATTTCGAGTATATCGGCATCGGCAATTGCCACTGGCGCAACGGTAACAAATTCGTTTTGTTTTGCAGCTGTAGTTGCTGGAATATTAACTTTAACACCATTGACAGTAACGCTTAATTCGTCGGTAGTCAAACCACCTTTGTTTGCTGCAAAATCGAATCCGATAGAGAGATTTTTACCGCCGGCTATGCCTGCTATGTTTATGAACGATGTTTTGCCTTTTGGGAACCATGCGTGTGTGTTCAACGTCGATGTCATACGAATAGATACGTTTTGACCAGTAAATTTGCAACTAGGATTGTCCCAACCAGTGTATTGGTCGGCATAATATTTATTGTCTTTATTGCCTACATCGCCAAAGGTTTCTTTGAAAATAACGGTTTGCGCCATTGCGCTGATTGCTACTAAAAGTGCAGCCAAAAAGAGAGTAAATTTTTTCATAGATTTTTAAACTTTATTTGTAGCTAAAAAAATATAGGCTACAAAAGGCAGCTAAAAAAAACTGCCCTTTGCAACCTAATAAGTTTGAATGAAATTACCAAATTTCGAGGTTTTTGATTTCCCATGTTGCCGATTCTGCGTCAGAACAAATATATCTGAATGCAACACGAGCATTTGCTTTGAGAGCTGAGGCAGGCAATGTGAGTTCGCCAGAAGAAACATAACTCCATTTAACAGTGCCGTGGTTAACACCTTCGATTTCAGTCCATTTGGCAGCAGTTGGGTCGCCTTCAATATAATCAGTAGATACCAATACGGCATACCAACCTTCTGCGATACCTACATTCATACTTGACTCTGGACCACGCGCATGGTCGAATTTGATTTTCACCTCTGTTTTGCCTTCGAGATTCAATGCTGGAGTGATGAACCAGTCTTCGTTTTCGTGTGATGCATTGCTTGAGAAACCCGACATTTTAGCTCCGTATTTAGCATCGAACAACCATGCTTCTGTACCTTTTACGCTATAAGCAGTAAATTTATTAAAACTTGCTTCTGTCAACAATGTTTCGGCAAGGATTTTACCATCAGTGTCGAGTGTAGACTCGCCCACTTTTTTGCCTTCGAGGTAAGCATTTTGTACGTTTTTGAGACCTGCAACTGAGAAATATGGTTCGAGCGTGCCATTGAGTTTGACAGCTTTGCCCAAAACTGTTGGATTAGCCACGAGGTTCAAACCATCGCGAATTGGACCTGCAGGCAATTGAACTGGCATACATTTAGACATATCGGTTTCGTCGGCCGATGCTGCGATAAGAATGTTTGTCATTGTTGCGCCATTGGCACCCAACACTGCGTTTGACATATTCATACCATCGACAAGACCGACAACATAACCTTCGACCCAAACAAACACGCCATTGTCTTTTGCGCCTTGGTTAGAGATTGCTTGAGCTACGGTGTAAGGTTTTGTTTCAGAACCTGCATCGCCATCAGCTGGACCGTCAGGATTAGTGCCTGTGCCTGGGTCGACTTCGGCTTGACCACGCAACACGTTGAATGTTTTCACTTCCCAAGTACCGGCTTTGGTTGTTGTGGCAACATATTTCAATGCGATGCGCACTGTTTTACCAAGGAATGCATTCAAATCGAGGTCTTTCGACAATGTGAGTGTCCAATCTGACGCATCGGTGAAGTTGGTTGGCAATTGTGTCCATGTAGCATTGTTTGGATCGCCATCGGTATAATTTTCCGACACCCAAATTGTAGCTGCTTCAGCTGGTTTGTTGTTGTAACGCAACACGTGCTCGATATTCATCTTAGCTGCTGTAACGCCTTCGAGCGAGATGGCTGGCGAGATCAACCAGTCTTCGTTGGCTTTATTAGTACCATCGACATAACCTGTAACCATTGCATAGCCATATTTTGTGTCGATATACCATTTTTCGTCGCCAAATACACTATACTCGATGAAGTCGCCAAATGATTGTTTAAATGATTGTGTGAAAATAACATCGCTAGCATCAGCTGGTTTGTTGCCAAACTCGACACCACCAAGACGTGCATAACTTACACCTTTGAGACCTGTTGCTCCAAAATAGTTAGTGATTGTACCATAAAGCAAAACTTCTTGATTCAAATTGCCTTTGTTATCAACAAGGTTCAAACCATCACGCACTGCGCCTTTTGGCAATTGAACTGCGATATAGTGTTCTTCGTCGCCAATTGAGTCGGCAAGAAGGATGTTGGTGTTGATAGTATCTGTTTCGGCAGTGAAAACTGGATAGTTTGAGTCGCCTGTTTGCATAAAACCTACGATATAACCTTTTACCCAAGCTTCGCCTGTTGCCGTTTTCACAACTCCTGCTACGGTGTAAGGCTCTGCTTCTGTACCTTTACCATACTCAGGTGTGGTTGTGTTATTACCACCTTGACCTTGATTTGGGTCAATTGGTTCGCATGCTACCATTGCCATCAATACGGCAAATATAGCTGCAAAAAATTTCATTTTTTTCATAATTACAATATTTTTTGAGTTTAGATAATTAGTCTTCGATAAATGTGTGAATGTCTTCACGATCACGAATATAGAATTGTTTGGTTGAACCGAAAATTGACAAGATGCCTGTGATGCTACCTACGCCTGTTGGGATAAAATCGGCATAAAAATTACAATAACCACTTGTGCGAACTACGATAGTAGAACCATCGGCAAACTCGGCAGTGCGATTAACGGTTTGCTCTTTTGTTGACCATGGGAGCAATCCTGTAGCTACTTTAGGGTCAGTGAAACGAATGTTTTTCAACGTAACAAGCGAACAATACATATCTGATGTGATGGCATTAGACGACTCTATCACCTTAGGAGCTGGCACTTTAGACAAATCGGGTTTGCCATTAGGATAAATGTGCTTGCGAGTATAATTGCCCTCTGCATCGCGATACTCTTCGTTTGCCCAATTATAGCGCGCCATCTCAAGACCATATTTTGGGTCGGTAACGGTATCGCCTACTTGATAGCCATTGTTATAATCGCCTATAAACAAGCCTTTCATCTCGACATACACCTCTTGTCCTACGGGCATAATGTTGTACATATTCACTTGATCGATTGCAAGATTGACACCGCCTGTTTCGTCTTGAATGTAGATGCTCTTGTAGATATTGCCACTCTCATCGTCGGCCACTACTATACCACGAATAACTGTATCACCCATAATTGCTGTAGGTGTACCTCCGAGTGTATGACGTGCCTTCAACTCCTCAATCGAAATAAGTGTTTGATGCTCTTTTAATTCGTATGTTGGCACCAAATATTCTGGCTCTGGGTATTTTTGGCATGCAACCATAACTATAGCTACGAGTGCACTATATAAAATCTTTTTCATAATACTCTACTTTTATATATTAAAAACGGAAACCTACATTCAAATAAATAGTTGAACCAAACGCATAGAAATATTTAGGTGGGAAACGATCGAGATACGTTGCGCGATCGGTATTTGCATTTATTGTACTAAAACGACTTTGCTCGTAACCACCTGTTTTGAGGTTGCGGTTGTTCAATAGATTGGTTGCACTGAGATTGATATTCAAGTAGTATTTATAGTTGATACGGATTGATTTACCAATCGAAGCATCGACTGTTACACCACCATTCAAACGCTCTTGACGTGTGATGCGGTCGATGAGCACTGCATCTGCCTCTACGTCGGGATTCAAACCTGCAATTGCTTTGTCAGTACGACGCAATGGGTTGAAATCGAGATATGTGTTTGTAAAGTAGTTAACATTCAAGTCGATAAACCAGTATTTAGGATGGAAATAGTGAAGACCAACACTTGTTGCTACCTCAGGAGTACCATCCAAATGGAATCCTTTGCAAAGAATTGTCTCTTGTTGGTCTGCTTCAAGACCGTTTTCATAACTAATTGTTGCTTGTGCATCAGTTGTATAGATATTTTGACCTATACCTGCAATCGCATCAATTGTGAAACCTCCACCTACATTGAACTCAAGACCTATTTCGGCTCCTGTATGGCGTTTGTTGAAGCCATACATTGCGAAGTTAACATAAGTGTTATACTCGTCATTATAGAACGAACTCAAATCCGATGAATTCCAAAAGTTTGTATTGTAGATAGTCACACGTCCGTTAACAATCGGAGTACGCACATAGTAGCTCAAATCGGCTGTGACATACATCTCTGGTTTCAAGAATGGAATCAAGTTTGGTTTGATACGTTGTGCGAAATATGCAGTGTTTGCCAACAATGGATTGGTGCCATGCGCTACGTTCAATGCCAAAATGTGTCGACCTGTGATACGATAGTTGATACCTGCTTTGGCTGCATAGGTGATGAAGTTTTGGGTTGGACTCACGCCATAACTACCCTGCACTGTTTTTTTCCACGATGGACTATATGCCAATCCATTGAGCGTAGAATACATCTCAATCTCTTCAGACGAACGGCCATTCAACATCTTACCCACACGCCAAAAATTTGAATATTGGGCTTGTGCGCCAAAATAGACGTCGAAATTGCTTGCCGAATATGTTGCTTGTCCCCACAATTTTGCACTATTCGCATAAATATCGTAGTCATAACCAAATTTATCGCCTACATACACTTTGCGATTAGGATTATTCAAGTCGTTTTGCATAAAATTAGGGTTACCTGGATTGTCGCGCTCACCATATTGGTCAATATCTAACCAATATTCAGCACCGAGAAGGTCATCGACCAACTTAAAGTGATTTGCTATAGTAGATTGCAATTCAAGACCGCCATCTAACTTCCAAGCATCATTAAATTTATAATTCAACACCGAATTAAGTGTGATGACTTGTTGGTCGTTACGACGATTTTCAATCATATAGCGACCAGATTTACCTTGCGCATTAGCCAAATAGTTGGTTTGATACATTTTGTCCCAATTGATCTGACGATATGATTCATCATTCATCCACATCTCTTGACGCATTAAAGCATTATTCATATTTGTCGATGAAATAGAACCATCATCTTCTTTATATGTCAAATAATAGTTCGGCAAATTGCGATAGTAGTCCGGACGTGGGTCAGCTGCTTTATACCAGTTCATAGATGTGCGACCATCCATTTGATATTTATAACCCAATGATGTAGTGAGTTTTGATGCTTCATCTATTTTCCATTCGTGACTCAACACAGCAATTGGAGTGAACGACTTAACCTGTTTTGCATTACGCATCACACCATTTTGATAACCCCAATTGGCATTATAGTTGTTGTTGCCATACCCTTTACCAGGTATGCGCACGAAGAAGAAATTGTCTTTCGGTGTCAAATCGTATGCCTCTTGTGTCGAACCAGCTTGTTGGCCACGTTTGGTTGGTGCGCCCATCACGGTCAACGACACAGAGTGTTGGTCGTTAATACGTTTTTCTGCCGCTACAGCAAATGCCCACGCATCATAGAATGTACCTGCTACATATCCCTCTTTTGCCCAACGATATGAACCCGATACAGCAAATGCCCAACCATTGTTCATCAAGCCTGTTGCATATGTAACCATCGTACGAGTTGTATATGTACGGTTAGATGCAACTTGACTCACTTTGAATCCTTTACGAACAGCAGATGCGCGTGCGTTGATATTCACTGCACCACCCACATTACCAAACGAAAATGTATTTGCCTCGGTTGCATTCACTGTCTCTTTGGTACGAACCATATCGTTCAAACCACCAATTTGACTATATGTAAACCATCCACGCTCAGCATCGTTCATCAACACGCCATTGAGGTAAGTTTGATTATATTTGCCATCCAATCCGCGCATACGGAATCGCATTGACGAGAATTGATAACCTGCGTTAGAAGTGAATACATCACCTTGCGACGACAACAATCCACTCACGTTTTGCGACGATCCTTCGGCATCAAGCTCCTCTTCGGAGATTGTGAGCATCATATCTTCCTCTATTGCCGATTGGGCATTAATTGTTAGATAGATTACACCTACATCGGTTGTGCCAGATTTGACATTGATGATACGCTGATAATTGATGACTCCTTGTCCCGAAAACACCAATACATCGGAACCCTCGTTTTTTGAAGTTAATTTAAACGAACCATATTCGTTAGTAAATACTTGTTGACTAGTCGAACCTAAAGTAACCGACACACCTGCAATAGGTTGTTCATCGGTTTTTAACTTAACTATACCGACAATAACATTCTGAGCCATAACTCCGAATGTAAATAACATCGACAAGATAAACAAACCAATTTTTTTCATATTTTATAGATAATAGATTATTTACTCACTATTCCTTTTCCTTTGTATTATGCATCTCCATATCCGCACCATCTGTATGATCTCCACTCAATGTTGGTAATGCTATATGATAACGTGCTGCTATAACACGTATCACAATCACCGACACAGCAGTTATTATTTGTGTCATCACTGGGGCTAATCCCATTCGCAAACATACCCAATAGATACAACCGCCTAACACACAGGCAATGGCATACAACTCCGAACGGAACACAAGTGGCACCTCATTAATCAACGTGTCACGCAACATACCTCCAGCTGCACCCGTAAGCGAACCCATAATAATTGCCACCCACATCGGCTGACCAAATGCCAACGATTTTTCTACTCCTACCACAGTGAACAAACCTAGACCAATAGCGTCGAAGATAAATATGGTATTATTCAAATGCACAAGATATTTACTAAATATCAACACAAAGAATAACGAGAATATCGTAACCACTAAGTAAAAACCATTTTGCATCCAAAATGGTGTGGTGCCTAACATCACATCACGCAACGTACCGCCACCTACTGCTGTTACCATACCAACAACTATCGCGCCAAACCAGTCAAACTTCTTAGCACTCGCCAAACGAATACCCGAAATTGCAAACGCAAACGTACCGATAAAATCAATTACCGTAATAAATTCAATACTTTTAAACCAATCAAACATAAATTAAATTGAAAGATGAAATGTGAAGAGAAGGTCTTTGAGCCTTTGGCGATAAAAAATTGAAATTCTATTCACAATCTAAATTATTAATTCTAAATTCTTAATTTTTGCAATAAGCGAGAGCAATAGAGTTTACTCTAATTGCCGAGCGTAGCAAAAATCTTGAGCGAAGCGAAAAATTCTTAATTGTTAATCCCCACCAACCTATCATACCTAGCCCCAAACGGACGGTAATAGACCATCACATCATATCTATTCCTACTCTGCCAAAAACTTCCCTCCGTCTGCATCACACTCAACTCATCTCTATTCTTCACTTTCAAAGCATATACATAATTATATCCTCCCTGCTTCAATAACAGCGAACGCACATAACACCTCTCCGATGCATCATACACCATCTCACTATCTCCACCTACCAAATTCTGCGTCAAATCACCTATTATATACATCCTACCCTCCAAATAAGGTACTTCTGCAGGATAATAAAAATGCACCCACATATAATCTGCCTCTGTATCAGGATAATCATTCCTTTGCAAATTCACCACATATCCTCCATGCACATCCATCGCGTATGCCTCCTGATTATTAGCTCGAGAAGCATCAGTCTCCAACACCACATGATACATATCTCTATCAAACTCAATATGATCTATCCCCGCGCCATATGTATATCTACTAGAAAAATCTATACTCCTATACTGATTTCCACCCTCAAATATCAACTCATCTCTATTCTCATACCGCAACCTATCTCCATTCACATATGTCGGACGCGTCAAATATACCTCATTATCTAACCTATTATTCTGACGCACCACAACAATAAAATCTTGCATATAATCTCGCGCACCCACTCCTTCTACCATTAAATCCAACACCACCGACTGATACCTACCATTCAACTCTCTTCTTGTAACACCATTAACATCCACATTTATATCCACCATCGGTTCAACCAACGAAAAACATGCCGTTGCCACTACACCATTTTCAAAATCTCCATCACGTGCTATTACAACCACATAATTACCCGACAATTTAAAATGAACATCATCATTCGGCAACCGCAACACATAATGTATATAATTAACCGTTGTATTAACCGAATACTCATACGTATCAATCATTCCACCATCAAAACCATCCAAATATTCCATCGAAACCAAACTCGACTCATTCCAATACGCATCACAATGCACTATCCTATAATAAAAATTCGACGCCTCATAACTCAACTCATCAAACGAAACCACAATCTCATCAACCGAATTAAGTTCTATACACGGCTTTTGCAACACCTCTCCATTAGGCAAAACTTGCAACGTACGAATATTTTCATCATATATTTGAGTACAAAAACGACCTGCAAAAACACATTTTGCAGACAACACAAGACACAAAAACACAAACAATCGTCGCATAACAACTATTGTATACTCAAATTTATTCTAATTATCAACTCTTTACATTACAATACAACACAAAGAGCCAAATCAATGCAAAGTTATAAAAATATTTTCACTCTACAACACATTGTTATATAATTTTTTTTTTATAACTTTGCACTCTAAATAATAATATGAAGTATTATAATCACCGAACTTTAAACTCTAAACTCTATACAACTATGTCAAAAGTATTGATTATCGGAGCAGGTGGCGTTGGCACCGTAGTTGCTCACAAAGT
>JAZRCE010000020.1:0-2054 GCA_045635445.1 Candidatus Aphodosoma sp. | reverse complement strand
GAGTAATAGGTCCAGAGGCTATGTTACTCTACAAAATAATGATTGACCATAACAACGATAATGGGTCTACGATTTTGCCTACATCTGGAAATGCTTCTCAAGAAAAAGTTGCAGCACAAGAGGTAGTAGTAAATACTCCTTTCACTACAATCGAAAAAACAACGTTTGACCCACAACTTAATCGCAATTATAATTTCTCTAATTATATAGAAGGTGTAAGCAATCGTTTGGCTCGTTGTGCTGGTCTCAACATTGCAGAACAACCAGGTCGCTCTATTTTCAATCCAATATTCATTTGGGGTGCATCGGCAGTGGGCAAAACTCACCTTGCTAACGCAATTGGTTTGGCCGTAAAAGAAAATTACCCAGAAAAACGAGTACTATACATTTCGGCAAATTTGTTCCAGATGCAATATACTGATGCGGTGCGTCACAACCAGTCGAATGACTTTTTGAATTTTTATCAAAGCATCGATGTGCTCATCATTGATGATGTTCAAGAGTTTGCTGGAAAAACAGGAACTCAAAATACATTCTTCCACATATTCAATCATCTCCACCAATTAGGCAAACAATTGATTATGTGTTGCGACCGCGAGCCAAGCAAACTCGAAGGCATGGAAGACCGACTACTCAGTCGTTTCAAATGGGGGTTGGTTGTAGAAGTGGAAAAACCTGATTTCAATTTACGTAAATCTATTCTCAAACATAAAGCTTATAACGATGGTATCGTAATGCCAGAAGAAGTTATTGACTACATTGCATCAAATGTAACAAATAGTGTGAGAGACTTGGAAGGTGTATTGGTTTCGTTGCTTGCTCACTCAACTTTGATGAATGCAGAAATCAACCTCCAATTAGCACAAAAAATTGTTGGCAATGTTACCGAAATCCCAACTATAAACAAAGAGTCTATCACGGTAGACAAAATATGTAGCATAGTTTGTCAATACTATTCGTTGCCTCTCGAAGCAATCAACTCTTCTAGCAGAAAACGCGAAATTGCAGAAGCTCGCCAAGTAGCAATGTATTTAGCCCGTACACACACCAATACATCTTTATCTTTGATTGGTCAATCAATGGGTAAGCGCGACCATACAACCGTTCTCTATGCATGTAAAACAGTACAAAACCAAATGGATGTTGATGCGAAATTTAAAGAACGCATTCACACCCTCGAATCTCAAATACAACAAAAATAATTGTTAAAAAATCCGTTTGAACAAAAAATCAAACGGATTTTTTTGGTATAATAAAAAAAATTTGTAACTTTGCACCGAATTTATCACAAGCAACAAACGCAGTATGAAATTTAATCGTATCAAAGCACATATCGCAGCGTTTCTTGCCATACTGATGGTGAGTTATTTTGCATCGATGACTATTTGCCTCCACACACACGAGGTAAATGGTGTTGTCGTGATGCACTCTCACCCCTATCAATCTGCGTCTCACTCGCACACTAATGCTCAAATTGCATTATTCTCTCAACTGAACAATTTCGAGTCTTTCATATCAGTTGACGAGCTTATCAAGTCGCCTATACTAAACCAAATCGGCGAATCTCATTCCTCTGTATTTTTCTCAATTTTATCTATAAGCGTAGAATATTCTTCTCTACGCGCCCCTCCTGTATGCTAATATGTTAAACACTCTGTATGGGCAAAAGTATGCGAAGATATCAATCTTTGCAATTTTGTGCATATCGTGTGCGTCATTAGTACTAATTAGCATTTTCTAAAAAATTTCCCATTTTTATTCATTATTTTAAAGCCGGATTACAGAAGTTAATCCTGCGTCTGCGTATGTATAATCAATTGATATACACCCGAATAGTTTTTGTTTCTTAATAGTTTAACAAAAATAAAAGACATGAAAGTAAAATTACTTGCTATGAGCCTTTTGTACCTATTTACATTTGGCACAATTGGAGCGACAGAAGCGTCTGCGCCCGACTCAACTAAAACCGAAAAATCAGGTCGCGGACTAAAAAAGTCAAATCTACTCATCGGTGGATATGGAGAAATAGTGATGACTCGCAACTTTTTTAGCGA
>JAZRCE010000019.1:0-20984 GCA_045635445.1 Candidatus Aphodosoma sp. | reverse complement strand
GTAGACAAAGAGTTAATTGGATTGAAGATAAATCCAATTACGGCGAAGATTATGATGACATAACCAGTCGCATAGAGGGGGAATCCGTATTTTTTCATTTATGGGATTAGCGCTCTAAAAGATTTTTGATGGCTTGAATGTCGCGTTTGATATCTAGGATTTCGGCTGCAATGTTGCGAATGTCGGGTTCGCCTGTTTCGCGTACGAGTTCGGCAACATTGACATTAAGGTATTTTGCGATTTGAATCAAGCGAGTGAAAGGTACGTTGGTTTCGCCTCGTTCGATCTTGGTGTATGTGTTGAGAGAGCAACCGAGGTCGGCTGCAACATTTTCTTGTGTGAGGCCTTGTGATTGGCGAGTGAGTCGGATATTGCGTCCTAAAGTTTTGAGATCCATACTTGTAAGAAAAATATGGGCTGTGTTGGTATTAGCAACACAGCCCTATATTATTATAGAAGGTATTTAGCAGAAATAGATTCGTGGTTGTAAACTTGCATAATAGTTTCAGCAAACATATCAGCAACAGAGATTACGCGCACTTTTGGGCATTTAGTAGTATCGAAAGGAATTGAATCTGTAAAGATAAGTTCAGTCATTTTAGAGTTCATCACATTTTCGATAGCTTTTCCCGACATAACTGGGTGAGTAACCATAGCACGAACAGAGCGAGCACCATTGTCCATCATAAGGTCGGCCGCTTTACAAAGTGTACCAGCTGTATCTGCCATGTCATCTACTATAAGAATGTTTTTGTCTTTTACATCGCCGATGATACTCATGTTGCTTACGACGTTTGCTTTTTCGCGAGTTTTGTGGCAAAGCACGAGTGGTACATCAAGGTGTTTTGCATAAGTATGAGCACGTTTAGAACCACCGATATCAGGAGAAGCAATTACAAGATTTTCAATATTAAGGCTCTTGATAAATGGGACGTACACTGTAGAAGCATAAAGATGATCGACTGGGATATCGAAGAAACCTTGAATTTGGTCAGCATGAAGATCCATTGTTACAATGCGGTCAACACCTGCAACGTGAAGCATGTCAGCAACAAGTTTTGCACCGATAGCAACGCGTGGTTTATCTTTACGGTCTTGGCGTGCCCATCCAAAGTAAGGCATAACAGCAATGATTTTGCCCGCAGAAGCGCGTTTAGCCGCATCTATCATAAGAAGGAGCTCCATCAAATTGTCTGCTGATGGGAAAGTAGATTGAACAATGAATACGTAACGACCACGGATAGTTTCGTCGTAAGATATTCCAAATTCACCGTCCGAAAAACGGGTGTAAGTGCTTTTGCCTAATTCGCAACCAAGAGACGCACAAATCTTTTCCGCAAAATAGCGGCTAGCAGAGCACGAGAATACTTGAAATGGAAGTGGGTTCATATTTATGATTAGTGTATAGTGATTAGTGTATAGTGATTATGAGAAAATCACTAGATTTATGATTTGCAAAGTTACATTTTTATTGTGGGTTGTGCAAACTTTTTGTGAGAAAAAATGAGAAAAAAAAGATTTTTTTTATTTTATGTTGTACGGCATATTTTTAACATTTGACTTTTTGGGTGGTTATTTTGTGTAAAAAAAGCATATGTCAGTGTTGAAAATCTACACTTGGAAACTGTTGTATTTGTTTGAGTTTTCTATAATATCCTGATTGTGTGTGTATTGTGAAATAAATGTGTGCTTTTAATATAAAATAACATTATTTATATTGCTAGTTGAAAAATATATTGTAATTTTGTATCGCTAAAAAAATAACTAAAATAAAAAACGAGAAAAAACGAGAAAAAACTCTTTTTTGTGTGTTTGATTAGAAAAAATGTGTACTGATTTAAGGGCAAAAATATTAAAAACTGCGGGCGAATTATTTTTTAAGTTCGGCATAAGAAGTGTTAGTATCGATGATATTTGTAATGAATTGCATATCTCGAAAAAAACTTTTTACACCATATTTAAACAAAAAGATGAATTGGTGGTCGAACTGCTTGATGCCATGAGTCAGAAGAAGGAAAAAGATTATCGGTCAGAGCTAGATTCGGGTGTGAATGTTTTAGATTTGTTGATGCAGAGTTTTAAGAAATTGCGTCATCATTCAGTGGAAAAACATCTTGCATTTGGCTATGATTTGGAAAAATTTTATCCTGAATTATGGCGCGAGCGCCAAGCTAAGCTAAAGGCGATGGATTTTAAGTATATGGCACAAATGTTGCACTCAGGAATAGAGCAAGGTATGTATCGCGAAGATTTAAATATTGAAGCAACAGCCGTTTTGCTTGCAAATTTAATTCCTAATGTTTTGAAAGACTTGATGCAAGTGTCGATGAATACTGCACAACGTGTTGATTTTATGCTTGATATGATAGTGCGAATGATTTGTAGTGAGAAAGGAATGGAATATTATCAAAGCACAATTCATCATTTATGATGCAAATAAATTTTTATTGTCTTTATTCTTGTTTTATTGAAAAAATAAATTTAAATATAAAAAAATTATGAAGAAATTAACGTTGATTTTATTGTGCATTGTGCATTGTGCATTGTGCATTGATTTGAAAGCTCAAACAAGCAATTCGTCGTCAGAATTGCGTTTGTCTTTGGCAGAAGCTCGTGATTATGCAATTAAGCACAATCGTATTTTGCAAAATGCCGAACTTAGTGTTCGTCAGGCCTATGCTTCTCGCTGGCAAACCATTGCATCGATGTTGCCTCAAGCCGATATGTCGCTTGGTTTAAACTACACCGATGGTAAAATGAAATTTTCTTTACAAGAGGGTATGCCTCCAATGGAGAAAAATATCGAAAACTTGGCTGGTTCTTTGAATATAAGTGCCTCTATTGCTGTTAATGGTCAGTTGATTATGGGTGCCCTTATCAATAATACTGCTATCGAAATGCAAGATATAAACAAACGTAATAGCGAACTCGACGTGGTTTCTAATGTTGAAACATATTATATCACTGCTCTTGCAATGGAAAAAACTGTCGGTCTTTTGGATAAAACAATGGTCGACTTAGAAAAACTTTATGAAATAACTGAAAACTCAGTTAAAGCTGGCGTGGCTGAACAAACTGCTGCCGATCAAATCAAAGTGCAAGTGGCTAGTATGCGCAGTGCAATCAATTCTACTAAACGCTCGCTCGAGATGATTTACAATGCTTTGGCTTTGCAATTGGCAGCTGGTGCTGATGTGAAATTGGTGTTGACCGATGAGCTCGACAATGTATTGAATGTCGAAGAAGCATTGAATCTATTGTCTTCTGATTTTAACTTGTCAAGCAATTATGGCTATCAATTGGCTGAGCAAAATGTAAAAATGGCTGAACAAAATGTCATTATGGCAGGTATGGCTTATGTGCCAACTCTTAGCGCTTTCTATCAATACACTGCACCTAACAAATACTTCTCGGGCGAGGCTGCAATGGAGCAATCTATGGGTGTCGTAGGTTTGCAACTCTCTATTCCTTTGTGGTCAAGTGGCAAACGTGCTGCTGCTATCACTGAAAAGAAATTGGCTCGTCAAGCTGCCGAAAATTCTTTAGCTGATGCTCGCGATGGTTTGATGGTGCAACATAAACAATTGCGTTATAATCTTTCTACAGCATACGAAGATTTCGATACTCAAAAACTCAATATTGATGTATCGCAACGTGTATTTGAAAGTACATCTAACAAATTTGAGTATGGACACGCTTCGTCGCTTGAACTCACTAACGCAAGTATGACTCTGCTCACTGCTCAAAGTGATTATGTACAAGCAATTCTTAATCTCGTAAATGCGCAAATCGAACTCAAAAAATTGCTTAATAAATAATGTATTAGTTCATAGAAAATAATAAGTAAAAAATAAATACAATGAAAAAGTTCTATTCTATTGCTGCTATTGCTTTGGCAGTATTGACAACATTCGCATCTTGTGCTTCTAAAGAGAATGCTGAAGATGCTGCTGTGTCTGAAACTCGTATTGAGAAAGTTAAGACACAACAAATGACTACTACAACTATCACTCGTGAAGTAGTGCTTAGTGCAACACTTCAAGGTTACGAAACTCAAAATGTAGCACCTTCTGTAACAGGTAAAATCGAACACATCTATGTAGAAGAAGGTTCAAAGGTTGCTGCAGGAGCTAATCTCGTGCGCATGGACGAATTGCAATACAAAACTGCAAAACTCACTTATGCTAACCTTGGCGTTGAATTGGCTCGCGTAGAAGCTCTTTTGAAAACAGGTAGTGCTACTCAACAAGCTTATGATCAATTGAAACTTTCGTATGACCAAACAGCAGAAAATATTGACTTCTTGGAGAAAAATACATACGTAAAAGCTCCTTTTGCTGGTGTTATCGCGGCTAAAAACTATGAAGATGGCGAACTTTATGGTGGTCAACCAATCTTGGTGCTTACTCAAGTTTCTACATTGAAAGCTGAGATTGCCGTACCTGAACGTTATTTTCCTCAAGTGAAAGCTGGTATGAAACTCGATATCCGCTCTGAAATTTATGGCGCAGAACAAGTGTTTGAAGCTACAGTTGAACGCGTATTTCC
This sequence comes from Candidatus Aphodosoma sp., assembly GCA_045635445.1. Lineage (GTDB taxonomy): Bacteria > Bacteroidota > Bacteroidia > Bacteroidales > Paludibacteraceae > Aphodosoma. Next base: position 16,436 of record JAZRCE010000019.1, on the reverse strand, counting down.
AACTATCGACCCTGCTTCTCACACATTCACTATCAAAGTGAAAATTCCTAACGGAAAAGATATGCTCCGCCCAGGTATGTATGTCAATGCAACATTGTTCCTTGGTGAAGAAGAAGTTATTGTCGTGCCTTACCAAGCAGTGTTGAAACTTCAAGGTGCCGATAACCGTTATGTATATATCAACCGCGGTGGCAATGCTAAATATGTGCCTGTGAAACTCGGTCAACGTTTCGACGACCAAGTAGAAATTATCTCAGACGAAATCAAAGAGGGCGACGAACTTGTTGTTATTGGTCAAGCTCGTTTGGTTGATGGTGTTAAACTCGAAATTGTAAAATAAAAAAACAATTTGAAATGTGAAATTTGAAATGTAAAAGTTATGGCAACTTTCCAATTTCAACTTTCAACTTTCAATTTTCAAATTAAATATTATGAGTATATATAAATCGGCGATTAACAGTCCTATTACCACAGCGTTGGTGTTTGTGGCTGTGATGATATTAGGTGTATTCTCATATATGAGATTGCCTATCGACCAATTTCCTGAAATGGAGCCACCTTACGTATCGGTTATGACTGCGTATCCAGGTGCCAACAGTTCGGAGATTGAAACCAATGTGAGTAAGTTGCTCGAAAATAGCCTTAACTCAGTTGAAGGTTTGAAAGAGATCATGTCAACAAGTAAAGACAACCTTTCGCTTGTTACTCTCGAATTCGAATGGGGTTACGACCTCGATGAGGCGGTGAATGACATCCGTTCTTCTATCGATATGGTGTATGATAACTTGCCTGATGGCGTGAGCCGTCCGTTGATTTTCAAATTCAATACTTCGTCTATGCCTATTATGCAATATGCCATTACGGCTGACGAAAGCTATCCTGGTTTGGAAAAAATCCTCGACGACCAAGTTATCAATGTTTTGAACCGTATCGATGGTATCGGTAACTTGTCATTAGGTGGTGCACCAAAACGTTACGTTTATATCGACCTCGACCCACAAAAACTTGATGCTTATGGTCTCTCGGTTGAGCAAGTAGGTAATGCTGTTAGTGCTAACAACCTCAACTTGGCATCTGGTTCGGTGAAAATGGGTAAAGAGCAATATCAACTTCGCGTACAAAGTGAGTATGTGGAGAGTCGAGAAATGAATGATATTGTTGTTACAACCACTCCATTAGGCAAACAAGTCTATGTGCGCGATTTGGCTGAAGTGCGCGATACTATTAAAGACGTAACTCTCGACGAAAAAATCAATGGTCGCGATGGTGTGCGTCTTATAGTAATGAAACAATCGGGTGCCAATACAGTACAAATTGCTGAAGATGTGCGTGAAGAGTTGGCTCGTATTCAAAAAACTTTGCCTCCTGATATCGAAATTCAAAACATCTACGACTCATCTACTGAAATTGAAAATGCAATCGATGGTTTGATTGAATCTGTAGGTTATGCGTTGTTGTTCGTTGTTTTGGTGGTATTGTTCTTCCTCGGTAAATGGCGCGCTGCGTTGATTATTTCTGTTACAATTCCAATTTCGTTGCTCGTAGCATTCATCTATTTGTTGTTGATTGATAGTTCGTTGAACATTATCTCGCTTTGTTCGCTCAACGTGGCAATCGGTATGGTGGTGGACGACGCCATTGTGGTATTGGAAAATATTACAAAACACATCGAGCGCGGTTCTAATCCTCGCGAAGCTTCTATTTATGCAACTAACGAGGTGTGGGTGTCGGTTATCGCAACAACACTCGTTATCGTGGCGGTATTTGTGCCATTGACAATGGTTGGTGGTCAAGCTGGAATCTTGTTCAAAGAGTTAGGTTGGATTGTAACAATCGTATGTTCGGTGTCAACAATCGTGGCTATTTCGCTCACTCCAATGCTTTGCTCTAAACTCTTGAAAGCACGCCAAGTGAAAGTCGACGAAAAAGGTCACCTTATTAAAGAAGAACAACACAAAGGATGGTATCAAAAATATGTCGTTGGCTTGCTAGATAAAGTCGATGTTGTTTATGCAAATATGCTTCGTTGGTGCTTGAATCACAAGACTATTACTATCCTTGCAATCGTTCTATTCTTTGGTTTGTCAATGATTCCTGCACTTACAGGTAAAATTGGTACCGACTTCATGGCACAACAAGACAACGGCCGTATGAGTATTACTATTGAGCTCCAACGCGGTACACGTGTTGAGGAGTCAATGAAAATGGCACGTAAACTCGAAGCGCAAATGCGCGAAGTTGCGCCAGAAATTATCTTGATATCTACATCTGTAGGTTCTGATGATGATGGTGGTATCGGTGCTTTGTTCTCATCTTCTACCAACAACAAAATTACAATGACTGCACGTTGCCCTAAAAAATGGGAGCGTGAACGCACTATCTGGCAAATTGCTGAATCTATTCGTGGCGTATTAAACGAAAGTCCAGAGGTTATCAACTACATCGTATCAACTTCAAGTGGTATGGGTGGTGGCGGTGGCAATAATGTTGCTGTCGAAATCTATGGTTACGACTTTAACAAAACCAACCTCTTGGCTGAAGAGTTGAAAAATAAATTCAAAGAAATTCCTGGTGCTCGCGACATCGATATCGACCGTGAAGAAGACCGTGCCGAACTTCAAATTATATTTGATAAAGAAAAACTTGCACGTCACGGACTCAGCACATCGGCTGTATCTATGTATGTTCGTAACCGTGTGAATGGTTTCACTGCAGGCTATTTGAAAGAAGATGGTGAAGAGTATGATATTATCGTGCGTCTTGCCGAGAAACATCGTGATAGTATGACCGACATCGAAGACTTCACTCTCGTAGATGCTATGGGACAACGCGTGAAACTTCGCGAATTGGCAGAGGTTGAAGAGTATTGGTGTCCACCTGAAATCAAACGTAAATCTCGTCAACGTATCGTTACAGTATCTGTTACACCAGAAGGAGTTTCTCTTGGCGAATTGGCAGTTTCTATCCAAGCTGCTATCGATCAAACAGATATCCCTGTAGGTGTCAATGTGAATGTTGGTGGTACTTACGAAGACCAACAAGAAACATTTGCTGATATGGGTATGTTGCTAGCGCTTATCGTGTTGCTTGTTTATATCGTGATGGCGTCGCAGTTCGAAGACTTTATGAAACCGCTTATCATTATGTCGGCTGCTGTAATGGCTATTCCTGGTGTCATTTGGGCATTGTTTATAACAGGCGTTTCTCTCGATATGATTGGTGCTCTAGGTGTTGTATTGTTGATTGGTATTGTGGTGAAGAATGGTATTGTGCTTGTCGACTATATCAACCTCATGCGTGAACGTGGTTATGAACTTAACGAGGCAATCGCTCTTTCAGGTCAATCTCGTCTTCGTCCTGTGTTGATGACTGCGTTTACAACTATACTTGGTATGGTGCCAATGGCGTTGAGTCAATCGGAAGGTTCAGAGATGTGGCAACCACTTGGTATCGTCGTAATTGGTGGTCTTTTGGTTTCAACTCTTGTAACATTGATTATAGTACCAATCCTTTATGCAATCACTAGCCGTCATGGCGATCGCAACAAAGAAGCCGAAAACCGCAAAAACTTCATCTTCATGCAAATCGACGAAAACGACGTGCCAGAAGATAATAACAATTAACAATTAAGAATTAGTATTTAATTGTTGAAATAGTAAAAAATATGGAGTAAAAGGTTGAGAGGGGTAATAACTCCTTGCTCCTCGCTCCTAAAAGTCTATAAAAATCCGAAAGGCAAGTTTTGTTACTTGCTATTCGTTACTAAAATTTTAAAATATGAAATCAGTATTAATCATATTCAACCAAGCCAACACAGAGCGTGTAGAATACATGCTCGACGAATTGGGTATTCGTGGCTTTACATTTTTCGAACAAGTGCAAGGTCGTGGATCTAACACAGGCGAACCACGTCGTGGAACTCACACCTGGCCAGAGATGAATTCAGCAGTAATCACTGTTGTGCCAGATGAGCATGTATCATCATTGCTCTCAGCAGTTCGCAAACTTGACCTTCGTAATCGCGAAATCGGCGTTCGCGCCTTCGTTTGGAACATCGAACAAACAGTGTAATCTCATAGTATTATATTTCTCGTATAGAACTCCGCCTCTTTGATGAGAGAGCGGAGTTTTTTATTTCTAGGCAGATAGGTTTTGATGTTCGGTTTTGCGGAATGCACCATATGCAATGTTCTCGACCTGTTGAGAGGCAATAAACTCGCGTAGGTAGGTGTCAGCAGTGCGGACGCTGATGTTCAATGTTTGACCGATGTTGACCAACTCCTTGCGCGAGAACTGTGATGGCATCATTTCCAGGAGAGTTCTTTTTTGTTGTTCTTTTAGAGTATGCTGTTTTGCAGCCTCTTCCCCTTCGGGTAGCGATGCGTAGAATTGCATAGCGTGTTGCAATAGTGATTTAGAAATAGAGAGTGCAGCTTCGAATGTTTTGTTAGTGCATTGGATTGTAGAAGGTAGCATGTTGCAATTTTCGAGGCGAATAGCACTTAGGATCATAGCAATGCGATAGGTGATGAGCCCCATACGGCGGATAGACGCAGTGAAGTTATCATCGTCGATAAGAGATTGTTGTATGCCGTTGAAATGTTGATTGAAGAGAGTTTTTTGTTTGTCAGTAAACTTGAATTCAATCGGTTTTTCAACGCAACGAAGGCGTTTGTATAGTTCATAGATGCGATTGGCAAGTAGCGAGTAGGCGAGAGCATTCGATTCATGCTTTTTGCAAAAAACATCGTTCCACGCATTGTTTGATTCGAGATGTAAGATAGCAAAACGCGAGAAAAGACCATTTTCGGCACTAGGAATTAGTTTTCGGCATTGTTTAGGAGTGCCGGAGAGTACGATTGAAAGATGCGGTTCGTTGATATCAATTCGTTCGTTCTCTTTGCGGCGGAGGTAGCTGATAGATTCGTGGTGGAAGGCTTTGCGCAGACCATCCGAGAAATTGCCAAAACCATTGCGCATAGCAATATTCAGAGTGTCAGCTTCAGTTTCGAAAATGAGACCATTTCCATTGTTAAGAGCAAGTTGTTGATAGATAGCCGTTGCGCTGCTATTGGCAGGAAGAATAAGCGATTGAGTGCTGGCTGCAGATTGTTGCTCTTGGATGATAGGTTTTATAAGGCTTTTGCACATTTTGAGGCGACCCTTACCAGCCGAAGCTTTAGCATTGACAAAGAGATAGAGATTAGGGAAGATAGTGTTTTGGTCGTAGATGCCATAGATGTTAGGTAGTGTGGCTGATAGGGTAGTGATTGTGCCCATAAGCATCATATCTGCTTCGGCAGGCGAAGCAGAGTGGTTTACGACAGATTGAAGAATTTGAGGTAGTTGATCTTTCACCTCAAAAGCAAAATTAGAGATGGTTTTAGTTTCCATAAAAAATTGATTTTAGATGTTAATAGTGATAATTATAATTATTGTACAATCGACTGTCGACCGTCGACTATTGTCTGTTGATACTCGCAATACGAGTAAAATTTTCTGCAAATATACAACATCGCAAAAGCGCGTTGACTGTTTTCTCGGCTATTTTGGGAAATAATTTTCAAACGCGTTTGTATCTCGTTGTAAATGAGTGAGAAAAAAATCAAAAATTTTATATTTTTTTGAGGTTAGTGGGTGGATAGGGGGAACTTTGCAATATTTTTGTACTGTTGAGAGCCATTTTGTGAGTGTAAATAAATCTAAGAAAATGTCAATTTTTTCAGGAAAAAACTACGTTGACTTTGTAAAAAATAAGGGGGCAAAGTTGCAAAGTTTGCAAAGTTGGGTAATATGTTGATATTCTTTGGTTTATCTGAGAGAATTTGATTTGTGTTGTTTGTGCAGTGAAAGTTCTTTTTGGTTAATACACAGGGGATTATCTGAACTTTGCAACTTTGCAAATGAAATTTACGAAGTGAGGCTGCACCTCGGTAATCTAAAATAAATTTTTGATTACTCTCGGTTTGCACTCACTTTGCAATTGCAAACTTGGGTATTTATTTACCAACTTTGTGGACTTTGTAAATTAATTTTACGAAGTGAGGCTTCACCTCGGTAATCTAAAATAAATTTTGATTACTCTCGGTTTGCACTCACTTTGTAAATTAAAATTGCGAAGTGAGGCAGCACCTCGGTAATCTAAAAATAAATTTTAATTACTCTCGGTTTGCACTCACTTTGCAAATGAAATTTACGAAGTGAGGCTTCACCTCGGTAATCTAAAATAAATTTTTGATTACTCTCGGTTTGCACTCACTTTGCAAGTGGGAGGTGTAAAGATGTCTGTTTTCTTCGGTGAAGGTTGCTTGCAGTATGCTTGAGGGTAAGGTGTTGAAGAAGTCAGTCCAGAACGATAGAAAAAATTAAAATTTGTATTTTTGTAGTTTGTTAGATATAAGAAATGTCTACTTTTGTAATTTAGTACATGGGCTTCAGACTATGCAAATATGCAATCGAGTATGATTTATGAAAAATCAATTTCTTTTGATAGATTGCTAGAAAGAATGCATGAGTTAGAAAATAGATTTAAAAATAGATTGAAATAAAATAATTACTCCGCTTGTTTTGAAGTGTCAGAGCAAGCGGATTATTTTATGCTTAAAAACATAAAAAAATAATCAACAAAAATTTTGTTTTATTAAGAAATAAATATTACATTTGCCGTTGCCGATTCCACGCTGGGGCAGTCTGTCTTGAAAGGGTGGGATTGGCAGACATATAAAAAATGGCGTTTACTATAACGCTTTGATATTCGACACCTTAGAACTTCGCAACTTCTATAAAGTCACGTTGAATACAAAGCAATGGTAGATGTTCATGGGTGTATTGTATATAGCCAATACTGCATCTAAAATTGGAAAATTTTGAATTTTTGGTTCTGTTTTTATTGTTCTGATACGATTCGGAATAAGAAAATAGTTCAAAAAACAAGGGTTATCTATATAGGATTAGCAGTTGGAACAATATATCGGCGTGGACTTCTGCATTGCTCGTTTAACGTGATTGGGCAATGCGAAGGCCTTAAGGTGTGAAACGAGTAATAGACGAAGTTTCACGCTTTTTTTGTGTCTAGATGAGAATGATTAATAAATTTTCTAAAAATAGTAATTATGAGTTTAATAGTTTAATTATTCACGTGTTATTGTGCTATTGGGTTGCAAAAGCAGTCGCAGAAGCGGGTAAAAGTTTTTGGTTTTATTTTTTAGTCTCTTTATTTACATCGGCTTTAATTGGATTTCTTATTTATAAATTTAGTTAAAAATATTCTTATGAAAAATTGTTATTTATTTTTATTACTTATTTTTTCGTTGTTTACAATTTGTTCATGTACAGGACCTAGATCCGATGACGGAGGAGGAGGTACTACTACAGATTCTATGCCTCAAACTATTTCTGATGTTAATTTATATATCGAAAATTCAGGTAGTATGTTTGGTTATTTATCAGGTAATTCTTTCCGTGATAATATCAATTATTTTATGAATGGATTTTGTCAGCAAAATTTGTGTGCAGATACAAATATTCATTGTTTTTATATAAATAACAAAGTTTGTGATATGCCTAATGTGCAAGTTTCTAATTTTGTTACTAATTTGAAAAGTAACGTAACAAAATGTGGAAATCAAGGCTCTACAGACATTGCATTGATATTTGATACTATTTTTGCTCGTACAGATAACAAAACTTTATCCGTTTTAGTGTCGGATATGATTTTATCTCCTGACGGAAGTAATGCTGCTGATTATTTGACTAACATGAATATTAAGATTATGCAAAAAATAAACTCTAAGTCAAAAGATTTTGCAACTGTAATATTCCATTGTGAATCTTCATTTAAGGGTACTTACTATGATTGTGACAATCATACTAAAAAGATTGATACTATTAGGCCCTATTATATTTGCGTGATAGGAAATAATAGTCTTATTAAGAGGTTTTTATCAGAAATGCCTAATTTTCCTCATTTTAATAAGTTAAATTATAGCGTATTTTTTAGTTATGATTCTAATTATAAAGGTAAATATTTTTTAGTTACATCTAATAAGGGTAATAAAACGACTCCAACTTCAGTAACGAATGCTAGACTTGATGGTAATTCTAATAAATTTACAATGCAACTTGGTGTGGATTTTAGTGATCTTTTAGTTGATGAATCTTATTTGACAGATGTAAATAATTATCAACTTTCAAATCCTAATTATAAGCTTACAAGTATTCAAAGAAAAACTATTGGAAAATCAACACATGTTTTATGTTTAGAAACCACAAGACCAGTGAATAAAACTGTATTGACAATTTCTTTGACAAATCAAGCTATCCCTGATTGGATTAGTAATTTAAATAATGAAGATTGTAACTGTATCTTTAGCGATTTGGATAAAACTTATGGTATAGAAAAAATTATTGATGGTATATATAATGGTTATAAATCAGATAATGATTATGCTAAAATGACAATTAATATTAACTAAATAAAACTTTAAAATTATGATGAAAAACATTTATTCTTGGTTTGCAAATCTCTATGGAAAAGATTTGTATTCATGGTTAGCTGGTTATAATTATATGGATGAACCAGAAGGTACAAACTTTTTATTTTTAATTGGAATTGTTATTTTTGCAGTTACAACATTAATTTGTATGTTGTGGTATTTTATACCTCATGCAACATTTAACAAAGTATCATCTTGGTTTATCATGTTAGGGGTAACTTCTGTTATTTGTCTTTTTATAGGATTTGGTTGGAGTTATAGTTTGTTTCCTATAATGCCTAATTGGGTAGTGTATGGTCTTGCTAATGTTGTGACCGATGCTAATGGTGTGTTAGTTCCTGTTGTTAGTGAGCCTCAAATTACTCAATTGAATTTTTGGCAATTTGGAGTTGCTAATATGATTATTTCGCTATTATGGTTTTTTATTTTATCCATAGTTGTAGGACGAAATTTTAGTACGCAATGTAAACATATTCCTTTTTAATTATTATAATTGATAGATATTATGGGAAAATTATTTTTATTTGGAATTGGAGGTACTGGTTCTCGTGTACTTCGTTCTTTGACTATGTTATTGGCGTCAGGTGTTGAAATTGATGCTGATCAAATTGTGCCTGTAATCATAGATGCAGACCATTCTAATGAAGATTTAAGTCGTACAATAAATTTAATAAAAAGATATAATTCTATAAGAGACAAGTTAACTTTTGATAATACAACACAAAATAGATTTTGGGGTACAAGAATTAATGCAACTATTCTGCCCGAGTTGTTGTTGCCTTTGCAAAAAGCGACAAATAATGATTTGTTTAAAGATTATATCGGCGTATCAAATATGTCGAGAGAAAATCAAGCCATTGTTTCAATGTTGTTTTCTGAGGATAACTTAAATGCAAAGATGAGAGTTGGTTTTAAAGGTAATCCTAATATGGGTAGTGTTGTATTGAATCAATTTACTATTACTCAAAAATTCAAAGATATATTAGATCATTTTGATGATGGCGATAGAATATTTATCATATCATCTATTTTTGGTGGAACAGGAGCAAGTGGATTTCCTTTATTAGCAAAAAATTTAAGAAATTTAGGTGGCAATTTTAGTAAAAGTCATATTATTAAAGATTCACCTATTGGAGCTATTACAGTGTTGCCTTATTTTGACTTGAAATCTAGTGATACTTCAGAAATAGATTCTTCTACATTTGTATCAAAAACTATTGCCGCATTACAATATTATAAAGAGCATCTGACAGAAACAAATGCATTATATTATGTTTCAGATAATATTACAACTCAATATGACAATCATGAAGGTGGCCCCAAACAAGTTAATAATGCGCATATAGTAGAATTGATATCTGCTTTATCAATAATTGATTTTATGTCTATCTCAGCAGAGAAGATTGGAACAAAAGATGGCGTTCCTCAATTTCCGATTTTTAAGGAATTTGGAATGAAGACTCGGAAAAACGAAGATACAGGAAAAGAAGAAATACAAGAAAAAATAAATTTTGATGATCTTTGTGATGTAACAAATAATATTGTGCGTCGTCCATTATCTCAATTTATGTTATTCGCAAAGTATATAAAATATTATCAAGACAAACAGCCTTGGAGGGATAATTTTGATAAGAATTTCTTTTCTCAACCTTTTTTTAATGATTTAGAAACATTTATTGGAGATACTTTTGGATGGTATAAAGAGTTAAAAGAAAATTATCGTTCATTTGAACCATTTAATTTGGAAGCACAAAAAGATGCTTTGTTTGAATTTGTTCATGGAATAAATCCTGCAAAAGTAGTATCAGCGGATAGTAACTATAAATTATTTGATAATAGATTAAATAAACACGTTAAAGATGCAATGAAAGCTCAGTCTGCAGAACAACAATTTGTTGAACTTTTTTATCGTGCAACAAATCAATTAATTAAAGAAAAATTAAAAATTTAATATTATGGGAAAGATTTTTAGACTTCACGATACAGGGAATAATACATTAGAAGGATGGGATTTTAGTAATCAATATGCTGATGATGTAATAGAAAGTATAAAAGATCCTAATGGAGGTAAATCAAAAAAGGCGATAACCTCCATACCTTCTCCGTTTGCTCAAATTGATCTTGTTCGAGTTGCATTTGAGCAAGTAGTTAAAATAGGATTAGATGGAAATACAAAATATCATGAAATTGTTTCAAATGCTTTAGATGTGGCGCAAATATTCTTTGAATGGGATAAATTTAAGGATAAATTTGAGCTTATTGAATGGAATATTGGGAACAAAGTTGAAGAATTGGTAGGTAGTAATGATATTGGGCATAAACAATTAGGAGATACTTTGAATTTGTTTTTACGTCAAGATGCTAAACAAAATAATTTTGATCATTTAACAGATATTTATCTGTTAAATTATAAATATGGGCCAAAACCATTAAATATTATAGGTGCGACTTCTCCTGTAACATTGTTTTTTGCTCCTGCTAATGATTTATCTTATTTGTCTAGCGATATTAGTTTTGGCAATGATAAGGCATTTGATAGTAGTTTTACCCCACTATATAAACGAGATATAGAATTTCATAAATGGTGGTGGTTTTTAAAACATAAAATTAATAATTTCTCAACTTTATTTAAGGCAGTTGATAATTATCTCTCAGAATGTTTTGTCAAATCTGACCAAGAAAGAAAAAATCAATTAAATGCAGTAGCAAATAATGTAACGGATAGTATTTATACAATATTAGAGTTTGGAGAAGGTGGAGGTCATAATGTAACCGTATTACAAAATGTATTGCCAATTAAATCAAAAAATATAATAAATCCAAATACTAGTGATTTTGCAATAAGAACAAATAAAAATATTGATATTTGTCCGTTAGTATTACAACCAAACTTCTCTAAAGATTGGAGCTATATGGCAGGTGTTAGGTGGGATGGAAATACAGTTGTTCCTTATTTCGATTCTAGAGCATTATCTGAACGAACATTACCAGGGGAAGGTTCACAATATCCTTATCTTACAACTAGTGATTTTTTGGAGGATAATATTATTGTTCTAGATGGGAAAATGAATAAGAATATGTTCTTTAATGCTGGTTGGACAGATGAAGATAATTTTCCATTGATACCTGTAAAGGAAGAATATTTTAAATATTTTTCTGTTGGGGATTTGATGGGAACAATCGGCGGTAGAAAAGTTTTAGAATTTAATAAAAAAGCAGCAGGAATTGATGTGATATTGCGTATACCAGTAAATGCAAATAATGGACAATCGTATATTGAATATCAAAGGACATATTACAAAGATAGTACACCTGCAGATAAAACTAGAAATAGAGGAAAAATAGTTTTTTATAGTGACATTACTTTTGCAATGTCTCCTAATGTAAAAGACGTTGGTTTATATTATTTTGGATTAATTAATTCAAATGATAGAAATTTTGATATTGAATGTTATTTAGATAATCAAAAACAAAATGTTACTGCTCCAACAATAAGGGATCCTCATGGTAAAGATATTTGTAAAATGTATTTACTCAATGGAAACTATGACAGATTGAAGTTTGTTAATGATTGGAATGAGGAAGGTTTCATTATTCCATTGATGAAGACACAATCTATTGCAAATCAATTTACATTTGCTATTGATTTTGGAACAACTAATACACATATTGAGTATAGTGTTAATGGGCAATCACCTCAACCTTTTGATATAAATAGAGATAATGCTCATATCGTTTATTTGCAAGATATGAGCGAGTTTACTACACACCTGTCTATATTTAATTCTGATTTTATCCCTGAAGTAATAGGGGATGTATTTAAGTTTCCTATGCGAACATCTCTTTTGGCTCATCAGAATGTTAATTGGGATGCAGCAAAAACTATTTTAGAGGCAAATTTAGATTTTACATATAAAAAATATAAACGTCGTTCTTATAATAAATCTTATACAGGACTAAAATGGGCTAAAGATGCATCAAATGCAGATCATATAAGATGTTATATTGAATCTATATTTGTAATGTTGCGTCATAAAGTTTTATCTGAAGGTGGGTCTTTGAATACAACAAAAATTATTTGGACATACCCTAATAGCATGTCTCTTTATAGACAATCTAAAATTCAAAAGATTTTTAATGACGCTTTTCAAACTTATATTGATGGTGATTTAAATAATATTAAAAAGATTTCAGAATCTGTTGCACCTTATATTCATTTTAAGAGCACCCAACATGCGGTTAATAACATTGTTACTGTAGATATTGGAGGTGGTACTTCTGATATTGTTTTTGCTCAGAATAATGAAATAAAATATATTACTTCATTTAGATTTGCTGCGGATGCCATTTTTGGAGATGCTTATACAATCGGGAATGGTAATAATGGCATTATTAAGCAATTTGGAGATAAATTGATTAGAAAAATTAATAATGATACAGTTACAGCGATGTATGATGACATCAAGAATGGTCCATCTAATGATATTGCATCATTCCTATTTTCGTTATCTTCTCATCCTGAAATAAAAGATGAACAATTACGAAAAACAATTGATTTTAATAGAAATCTAAATTTAGATGAAACACAAAAAATAGTTTTTGTATTGTTCTATGCTTCATTGATATATCATATTGCAAAAATAATGAAGGATAAAAATTTGGGTATGCCTCGCCATATTGCATTTAGTGGTAATGGTTCAAAAGTTCTTTCGGTTTTGGCGGAGGATAATAGAATTTTAGAAAATTTTGCTAAATGTATTTTTGAATTAATTTATGGTACTAAATATGATAGTAACGGATTGACTATTATTTATGAGCCAAACAAAAATCCAAAAGAATCTACTGCTAAAGGGGCTATACTTTATATGACACAGCCTAATAATTATGCTAATGTGATGAATCCAGAGATTATTGTTGGAGGAAAAGTTGTAGGAAAAACCTATGAAGATATAGCTAATTATCTAAATCTTAACGATAGCGAGGTTGATATTAAGGAAACTGAAGATTTCTTTGATTTTATTTTTGAATTAAATAGGGAATTTAATTTTACTGATAACTTTGGTGTTGATAGTAAATCGGTAAAAATTGTGAAAGATAATTGTTGTAGAGATTTAGCTAATTATCTAAAAAATGGAATAGAAAGTAAATTGGAAGATGTTGATGATAGAGATAAATGTGTTGATGAAACATTATTCTTTTATCCAATACTAGGTGTATTAAATGCAATAGAATCAGAAATAGCTAAAAGTAATCTATGAGAAAAATATTATTATTTAGTTTTATAATCAGTTGTGCATTTGTAAATGCACAACTGATTGATACTATTCGTTTTCATAAGGATTATAATCGTTTGGTAGATTCGGTTAATTGTATTTATGTGAAGACTTATTGTGAATACTATATAAAATATGGAGAATCTCAAAGTAAACAAAATGATTCTATTTCTTATGTAAAATATATAAAACCACGATTAGATAAAGAAGTTTTATCTTATGATACATTGAGATTGTTATTAACATCAAATGGATGGACTGAAACAGCTAATAATATTTTAGACTCTTTAAATTTAAATAAAAATAATCAAAGTCGAGGGATTGAAGATTTGTTATTTTTAGGAAGAATTAGTGAGGAAAATGCTAAAATTTTATTGCATATTCAAGAAGAATTGAAAAAAGAGATAACAAATAAATATTCATTAAAATCCAATAAAACAGATATGATGTCACTAATTATAGCTATAGTTGCATTAGCAATAGCATTAATTGCTCTTGGATTACTTGTGTTTAATATCCTGAAAAAGCATAAGGGTCATAAAACTTCTTATCGAGAAGAAGTGAATGATATTAGTCGTATAAACACACTTATAGAGCGAACACGAAAAATTGAACAACAAATAAATCTTTTGATTGGTTTGGATATCGCCGTTAAAGAGTTAGTTCGTGATGTTGAGGCATTGAAAAAAAATAATAATAAAAATATAGATAAAAAGGAAACATTTCAGGAAAAGCAACCAGCAATACCAACTCAAAATGCGCAACAACAATTTGGTAATTATATTTTATTAAAATCAATTTCTGCTGGGTATTTGAAAGAAAATGATGGTGCGAGTGCTATGTTTCGTGCATTTAATATAAATGGTCAAGAGGCTCAATTTGAATTTTATGGTGATGTTGATTATGCTATAGAAAATCAAGACTCTATATTTACTGAAGAAATATGTAATTGTAGTGGACCTAAATATAACGCAAAAAAAGTTGAATCTATAAAGCCCGGTAAAATTCAGTTTGAGGGAAATGGTAAATGGAAAGTTGTGTTAAAGACAGAAGTTAAATTTAGTTAAATGTAAAATTATATGAGTTCAGTAGAATTAGTTGGAGTTGTAATAATTGTTGTTTGTTCAATTTTGCAATTTAGATTTTTAAGATCAACAAAAAAAGCTCTTAATATCTTTAAAGATATTTTCCCAGAAAGTAAACATCTTGATGTTGATATTAATGAATATTCTCAACAAGTAAAAGGTATTAAAACTGAATATAAGAATCCTGTATTTAAGACTATTATTGTATCATTAAATGAATATCTTGAAAATAATCAAGGTGCAGTTGTTGATTTTAATTTGATGAAGGATATTATAGAGCGTAATAGTGATGCCGTTGAAGAAGAGATAGATTCTCAGATATCATTGCCTATTAATATAGGTCTTATGGGGACAATGGCAGGTATTATATTTGGTGTTATTTCGTTGGTTAATTCTGATGTATTACAAAAATTAGTTGGCGGGGGTACGGATAATATAGATGGTATTATTACATTATTAGAAGGTGTTGGTATTGCAATGGTAACTAGTATTTTAGGTATTATTATATCAACCTCTTTGACAATATCGTTTAAATTAGCAAAAAAAGAAGTTGAAGAAGAGAAAAATACTTTTTTAACTTGGATTCAGTCGAAACTTTTACCTAAATTGTCATCTGATTTTGCTTCTGTCATAAACGAAATGACTTTGAGATTAGGTGTTTTTAATGAATCTTTTTCTTCTAATGTATCGGAGATTAATACTATATTGGGAGAGGTTAGAGATACAACACAAGGACAAGCGGAGTTATTAAAGATTGTTAGAAGTTTAAACATTGATGAAATAGCAGAGGCAAATGTTGTTGTTTATGATAAGTTGAAAAATTGTACAGATGAAATAGGTGCATTAGGCGAGATGTTGAGTGCATCTAAGGATTATGTGAAATCTGTTACTAAATTGAATGATAAGTTAGATAAAAGTGATGAACGCATAAAAACGATAGAAGCAATTGGAAAATTCTTCATTGAAGAGAGAAGTAATTTTTCTGTTGTAAATAGATATCTTGGACAAACAGAAGAAGCTTTATTTGAAAGTATTAAGATATTTAAAGAGAATACAGAAAAACAATTTAGTGGATTGGTTGAACATACAAATGAGCAACGTAAGCGTTGTGAAAATGTTATAGCAGAGGAAACAGAAGCTTTGAAAACCCGAATGAAAGAATTGTCGATGATTACTGAGGAGTTGAAAAATCTTTCAGCAGTTAAGACAACAATGGGGAATCTAGAAAAGGCAACTAAGGAACAGAATGCTAAAATTGATGCGCTTACAAAATCAATAAAGGAACTAGCTTCTATTAAAACAACTGGAGGTACATCAATTCCTTTTTCGTTTTGGTCTTTATTGCCTAAGTGGGGTAAAATCGTTATATTTATCTTTTTAGGTCTTATTGTTTTTACTTGTATTGCTTATATTGTTTTTAATATTTTAGCTTTAGTTCTTAATTAATAATGGGGCAAACTAAAAAAACGGCATATTTTTGGACGACATATTCGGATTTTATGTCGAGTTTGTTTTTCGTAATGTTAGTTTTGTTTGTGTTGACTATAGTTCTATTATTTAAACGAATTAATGCAACAGAAACA
>JAZRCE010000018.1:0-7975 GCA_045635445.1 Candidatus Aphodosoma sp. | reverse complement strand
CGTGGCAACAGGTTGTGTTACATATTCTGATGCTGAAGGCGAACACAAAGCAGAAGCTACAAACGTACTTCTCTGCGTAGGTCGCAAACCAAACCTCGAAGGCACACAAGCTCTCGGCCTCGAACCATTCCGCAATGGTATCAAAGTTGACGAACATATGCGCACATCGGCATCTAACGTATGGGCAGCAGGCGACGTTACAGCATTCTCACTCCTTGCACACACTGCAGTTCGTGAAGCTGAAGTAGCAGTTAACGACATTGCTGGCATCGACGATACAATGCACTATCGCGCTATTCCAGGCGTAATCTATACATCGCCAGAAGTAGCAGGTTGTGGCGCTACAGAAGATGCTTTGAAAGCTGAAGGTCGTGAATATCACGTACACAAATTGGCTATGACTTATTCAGGTCGTTTCGTAGCAGAAAACGAAGGTGGCAATGGTATCTGCAAAATCATCACTGACGCTGAAAACCACGTGATTGGTGCTCACCTTATCGGTAACCCTGCATCTGAACTTATCTCTACAGCATGTGTTGCTATCGAAGCAGGCATGACAGTTGACCAACTCAAAAAAGTGGTATTCCCTCACCCAACTGTAGCAGAAATTTTCAAAGAAACTATTTCAGAATAAACTCACATTGCACACATAGCAATAAAAAACAAAAAAAAGACGCAAAATTTGCGTCTTTTTTTATAACTTTGTAGCAGTTAAACCTTTTGATGTTTCGCTTAGTCTAAAAAACAGAAAACAGCGAAATTGACATTATGAAAATAAGACTTAAATTTTTGATTTGTGGTATTTTTTGTTGTGTTTGTGCATTAGGTGCACCAATACAGCAAACCGAACTTATACCCGTTGATATAGTCTTCAAAAAACGTGTCAAAGCTATTATAGAGAATGGCGATACTGTACCTCTATACGAATTGCCAACAGTATGGGTATATCCGCCTATGAAATTCAAAAATAAGCAACAAGAAAAATACTATTGGCGTACGGTGCGCGACGTTAAAAGAACTCTACCACTCTCGAAATATATAAAAGATATAATCATTGCAACGAATGATACACTGATGATGCTGCCTACAAAACAAGAGAGAGATAAATATATGAGAGGATTTGAAAAGCGCATCTACAAACAAGAATATGACAGAATGAGTAAACTCACCCTACGCCAAGGGATGCTGCTAATACGCCTTGTAGACCGCGAATGTGATGCTACAAGTTATGAATTGATTAAAGCTTATAGAGGTTCTTTTACGGCTGGATTCTACCAGATGTTTGCCAAAATGTTTGGCGCCAGTCTTAAAACCGAATATGGCTCGCATAAAGACGACGCCACAATTGAACGAATAATAAATCTCGTAGAGTCGGGACAGCTTTAGAGGTAATAAAAAACAAAAAAAGGTTGACTAAAAATAGTCAACCTTTTTCGGTACCCGGAGCGGGACTTGAACCCGCACAGCCGTAATGGCCAAAGGATTTTAAGTCCTTCGTGTCTACCATTCCACCATCCGGGCGGTAAACAATATTAACCCTTATACAGAAAAATCGGGTTATTTCCCGATTTTAAATCTGTGAGCGGAAAACGGGACTCGAACCCGCGACCCCAACCTTGGCAAGGTTGTGCTCTACCAACTGAGCTATTTCCGCAAAGTTTTGCAAATTTTGCGAGATTTTTATCTCTCATTTGCGGATGCAAAGTTACGTCTTTTTTTTGATATGACCAAAT
The DNA here is from genome assembly GCA_045635445.1 of Candidatus Aphodosoma sp. Taxonomy (GTDB): domain Bacteria; phylum Bacteroidota; class Bacteroidia; order Bacteroidales; family Paludibacteraceae; genus Aphodosoma. The sequence goes on along the minus strand of JAZRCE010000018.1, from coordinate 6,242 downwards.
ATTTTTGTAAATATTTTTGTTTGTTTTGTAAAGTTGTTGATTGTTAGTGAGTTTTGTTTAATTGGTAGCTTAAAAAATGGGCTATGTGTGTTTGAAAATCGCTAAATTATCTTTATTGTTATCTGTTTTTGGTTTTAAAAAATCGTGAATTTGTGTGTTTTTATTGTAAAAAGGCTATTTTTTTACTGTAAAAAGTTCAAGGAAGAGTAATTTGAGCTTTGATTTATTGAATTTTAGAATTTGTAGAGTGTGAGGGTGTCCTAATTTTAGGAAAAGACACTTTGTAGACTTTGCAAGAGGGAGGTGTGGAAGTGGCTGTTTTCTTGCTTGAAGGTAGGGTGAAGGTTGCTGCGGTGTAAAGGAGAGGATAAGATTTCTAAAAATATTAAGTAATATGAGATGTTGGTAACGATTTTTTTTGTATCTTTGCATGATTAAAGTGATATTTTGATTTTTTTGAGGGGCGTGAAAATATTTTTTATTTGGGAATAAGATGAATAGCATAGATAAGAGATTGTTGGATGTGTTTGAGGTGATGATGTTGCAACATATTGAAAATCTTGAATCTCGAATTTTACAGTATCAAAAATCTCTTGATAAAAGTGGATTTTGGGAAATAAAACAAAAATAATAATCATATAAAATTTTCAATTCGAAAACGAAATATAATAAAAATATAAAATAAATTAACATACTAACTTAGAACTTTTTAGTTCTTATTCTCGTTGCCACAAAATCGCCAATTTTGAAAGTTACACGAGGATGAGTACGAATAAAGGTTCACGTCTGTATCTAGGCGTGAACCATTCGTACATATCTGTGTAACGAGGTGTTTGGCGATACCTGTGGCTTCAGATATGGCATGAATGGTTACCGCCTTTTTTATGCCCTGAACTGAAGAGTGATTTAGCCAATCACTACTATGAAATACGAATCGATTTTTAATGCAATTGATGGAATTTTGCGTAACGAGGCAGGGTGTAGTAACGAGTTGGACTACATCGAGCAGACTTCGTGGCTATTGTTTTTGAAATATCTCGACGACCTTGAAACTGAGCAGGAGATGAATGCAGAGTTGTCGGGCAAAGAGTATAAACGCATTATCACAGGTTTCTTCCGTTGGTCGGTATGGGCTGCGCCTAAAAAAGAGAATGGTGAACTCGATGTGGTTAATGCAATGACAGGCAGTAGTTTGGTTGAGTTTGTAGATACAAAACTATTTCCAACGCTCAAAAAATTCAAAGATACCGCATCGGCATCAAATACCCTCGAATATAAAATAGGCGAAATATTCTCGGAATTGCGTAATAAAATTCAGAGTGGATATAATTTGCGTGAGATTATAAACAAAATCGATTCGCTTGCATTCCAATCGGCTGAAGATAAGCACGAAATGACAGTGCTCTACGAAAGCAAAATTCAGCGTATGGGCAATGCAGGTCGCAATGGTGGCGAATACTACACACCTCGTCCATTGATTCGTGCTATAGTTGAAGTGGTCAATCCGCAGATTGGCGAAACAGTCTATGACCCAGCATGTGGTTCGGCAGGTTTTCTTTGCGAGGCTTTTGCCTACATGCAAGAGCAGATAAAATCGGTTAGCGACTCCGACACACTCCAGCAAAACACATTTTTCGGAAAAGAGAAAAAAGGATTGCCATATATCATTGCCACGATGAATATGATATTTCATGGCGTGGCTGCACCAAATATCATTCGCGGCAACACACTTGCTGAAAATCTTTCGAGCATTCAAGAGCGCGACCGCAAACATGTGATACTCGCAAACCCACCTTTTGGAGGAAGCGAGCGCACCGAAGTGCTTCAAAACTTCGATATCCGTACCAGCGAAACCGCCTATATGTTTATGCAACATTTCATCAAGATGCTGAAAGTGAATGGTCGTGCAGGTGTAGTAATCAAAAATACATTTTTGAGTAATGGCGATGCTTCGACTCTTCGTCGTAAGTTGTTGGAGGAGTGTAATGTGCATACAATATTGGATTTGCCATCGGGAGTGTTTACGGGAGCAGGTGTGAAAACTGTGGTTGTATTTTTCACCAAAGGCGCACCGACAGAGCGAGTGTGGTACTATCAGTTGAATCCAGGTCGCAATCTTGGTAAGACTAATCCATTAAACGAGGCGGACTTGGCAGAGTTTGTAGAACTATATAAGACCAAAGGCGAGAGTGAAAATTCGTGGTCGATAGAAGTGTCGGACCTTGGAGAAGATTATGATCTATCGGTGAAAAATCCGAATAAGGTAGAGGTGGTGGATGAACGCACAACGGCAGACATCCTCAACGCCATAGCCAAATTGAATGAGAATTCGGCAAGTTTAATTGAAGAAATAAGGGAGATGTTATGAAAACTCTAAAAATTAAAGATATTTGTGATAAAGGCTCATCAACTTTAAAACAAAAAGATGTAGAAGGTAAATCTGGAAAATATCCCGTTTATGGAGCTAGTGGGTATATTAGTTCAATAGACTCTTATCATCAAGATAAAGATTATATTGCAATTGTAAAAGATGGTTCTGGCATTGGTAGAGTAAGTTTTATGCCAGCATATTCTTCTGTCATTGGAACAATGCAATATATATTGCCAAAAGTAGGGTATAACATTAAGTATATAGCTTATTGCTTGCAAAGTTTAGATTTATCAAAATATAAACAAGGTGCAGCTATTCCGCATATTTATTTTCGTGATTATGGTGAGAGATTGATAAAAGTTGAGGAAAATTTAGTAGAACAAGAACGTATAGTTTCTTTATTAGATTTGGAGTTTGCGAAGATAGATGCGATAAAAGCAAATGCCGAAAAACAATTGCAAGATGCAAAAGATTTGTTAAATAAATCTATTTCAGAATTAACTAAATTTCAATATGGGTGGAATCGTATAAAGTTAAAAGAGTTGTGTTCTATAGTTGGGGAGTATGGTCTTAATGAATCAGCAACAATATTTAATGGTGTTAGATATTTAAGGATTACGGATATATCTGTTAATGGAGAATTAAATAATGAGAAAGTTTCAGCAGATCATAAAGAGGGTAAAGTTCAAGCGAAATTGGAAACAGGAGATATTTTATTTGCAAGAACAGGTGCAACTGTAGGAAAAACACTTGTGTATAAGGAAGAATTTGGCGATTGTAATTTCGCTGGATATTTGATTCGCTATAGAACTAATCCTAATATAATACTTCCGCAATATTTATTCTATTATACACATTCATCTCGTTATTACGATTGGGTAAGTAAAAATCAAGCAGTAGCAGCTCAACCTAATATAAGTGCTCAAAAATATAATGGACTAGAGATTGATTTTCCAGTTTCGATAGAAGAACAAAGAATAATAGTAAATAAATTAGATTCACTATCTGAAAATGTAAAACAACTTCAATCCAATTACGAACAAACAATAACCCTTTGCAACGACTTAAAACAATCAATACTTAAAGATATATTTGGTTAAAATTATGGACGAAAGTACAACTCGCAGAAAGAAAATCGACCCTAAATTGTATGAGGTAGGGTGGGAGCAGGTGCCAGGTAGTGAGATATTGAACGAACAACGTGCTTATGTGATTGCGCCTGGTCGTGTGGAGAAGTTAAAGGCTCGTAACCCGAAAAAAGTCGATTATATTCTTGAATACAATGGCATGAAATTGGCTGTCATTGAGGCTAAATCTGACGAAACGCATGTTTCGATTGGTGTGCCTCAAGCAAAGTTGTATGCCGAAATGTTGCAAATTCGTTACACCTATTCGACCAATGGCGATGAGATTTATTTCATCGACATGGGGGTGAAAGATGCTAATGGCGAGTATGTTGTGCCTTCAACCGAAAAGTATGTAGATAGATTCCCGTCGCCACAAGAGTTGTGGCAGATGACTTTTCCCGATGTCAATGAGTGGCGTGATAGATTTAATGCTCAATCGTTTAACCGAGATGGAGGTCGCCTTCCTCGTTATTATCAAGAGAATGCAATCAACAATGTGCTGAACGCAGTGGCAAATGAGCAAAATCGCATATTGCTCACTATGGCAACTGGTACAGGTAAGACCTATACAGCATTCCAAATTTGCTGGAAATTGTTTCAAACAAAATGGAATTTACATAACAACGACCAATGCCCTCGCATATTGTTTATTGCCGACCGAAACATACTTGCCAATCAAGCGATAAACGACTTTGAGCAATTTCCTGAAGATGCAATGGTGCGCATAACGCCAGCAGAATTGCGCAAAGGGAAAAACAAAGTGCCAACATCGCGCAATTTGTATTTTACGATTTTCCAAACTTTTATGTGTGATGATGGGTCGGGTCAGCCATACTACAAGCAGTATCCAAAAGATTTCTTTGACTTTATTATTATAGATGAGTGTCATCGTGGCGGTGCAAACGATGAGAGCCAATGGCGTGAGTTGATGGACTATTTTTCGTTTGCCTATCAACTCGGTATGACCGCTACGCCTCGTCGTAAGGACAATGCCAATACATATAAATATTTCGGCGACCCAGTATATTCTTACTCGCTCAAACAGGGTATAGCCGATGGTTATCTTACGCCATTCCGTGTGAGGATTTCGGAAAGTAATATCGACGAATATACCTACAACGAAAATGATGATGTAGATGGAGATATAGATATGGAGAAAACATATACCGAAGATGATTTTTATCGAGGTAGAATATATATTCGTGAGCGCGATGAGCATAGGGTAGAGGAGTTGTTGGCGCAAATCAATCCAGATGAGAAAACCATTATATTCTGTGGCACACAGTTGCATGCCAATATTATACGCGACATGGTGAATCAGCGCAAACGACGTCCTGCACCAAACTATTGTATGCGTGTGACCGCTAACGATGGCGAAGTGGGCGAACAGACTTTGCGTGAATTTCAAGACAATGAGCGTTTGATACCAACAATATTGACTACATCGCAAAAGTTATCGACTGGCGTGGATGCTCGCAATGTGAGAAATATAGTGCTTATGCGACCAGTGAATAATATGGTAGAATTTAAGCAAATTATAGGGCGTGGCACTCGTTTGTTCGATGATAAATATTACTTTACGATTTACGACTTTGTAGGCGCAAACAAGAATTTTCAAGATGCCGAGTGGGATGGCGACCCATTCTGCCCAGTGTGTGGCAACTATCCTTGTTCGTGTAGTAAATGTATTCCTTATGGAGATATGGGCGATGTGCAACAATCTGTTTCGGTAGAGCCACAATCGGAAAGGTTTAAACCAGAAGTTTGCCCAGTGTGTGGACATTTGCCATGTACTTGCGAGGGAGGACAACCACGAACAACTGTGAAAGTGCGCTTGTCGGCTAAGCGAGAATTGGAACTAAAAACCACATGGACCGAGAAATTCCAATATGGAGAGGATTTGATATCGTTAGAGGAATTTATTAAGATTCTGTTCGGACGATTGCCTTATTTCTTTAGTGATTCGCTTGATTTGCATAAACAGTGGGAGCATCCTGATACTCGATTGGCGCTGCTTGACCAATTGGAGCGAGAGGGATTTGCTGAAGATAAATTGCGCATGGTGCAACGAGTTATAGGTCGTGAAGATTGTGATTTGCTCGATGTTTTGGAGTTTCTTGCCTATGCTACTACACCGATTGATAGGGTTTGCCGTGTTGAATTAATACGTCAAGATTATTACAAAAAACAGAGCGACAAGTCGCAAGAGTTTTTAGATTTTCTTATGGAGCAGTATGTGCGCAATGGAGAACGTGAATTCACGATGACCAATTTGCCTAAATTCTTAGAAATGAAATATGGTTCAACATCCGATGCTATAAGACAATTAAGTATGAATCCTGCTCAAATAAAAAATCAATATCTGAACTTCCAAAAGAACCTCTATATTGCATAAATTTTTTCGATTATAATCCGAAAAACATCACAAAAACACTCAAATTTACGGTTATAACCGAAAAAAAGCATATATTTTGGTTGAATTTAGGGTTATAACCCGAAAAAATGTGTATTTAAAATTTTATTTCACAAATGTTTGGTAGTTTCGGAAAAAAGTTGTAACTTTGCGTCCGATTTTGCGGGGTGTGCTCTGTGATGGAGTGGGGCTCGCGTAAATAACAAATAATCAATAATTTATTAACAAAAAATTCTATCATTATGATGAATCATTATGAAACAGCTTTCATTTTGACTCCCGTTTTGTCTGATGTTCAGATGAAGGAAGCTGTAGAAAAATTCAAAGGTTT
>JAZRCE010000017.1:0-2838 GCA_045635445.1 Candidatus Aphodosoma sp. | reverse complement strand
CACAATTTTTTCGCCTAACAACGGCTCAAAAACCTTCGGTTCACAATGACAATGCACAATTCATAATACACAATTACCATTCGGCATTTTAATTATGCATTATGAATTATACATTATGAATTATTATTTTGCGTAACTTACGGAACGAGTTTCGCGGATTACGGTGATTTTTACTTGACCTGGATAAGTCATTTCATCTTGAATGCGTTTTGCTATGTCGTAAGAGAGGGTTTCGACTGTTTTATCATCCACTTTATCAGCACCAACGATTACGCGAAGTTCGCGACCAGCTTGAATTGCATATGTTTTAACTACGCCAGGATAAGAAAGCGCAAGATTTTCTAGGTCGTTGAGACGTTTGATATAAGCCTCTACTATTTCACGACGAGCACCTGGACGAGCACCTGAGATAGCATCGCAGACTTGCACTATCGGCGCGAGAAGAGATGTCATTTCAACTTCGTCGTGGTGAGCTCCAATTGCATTACAAACATCTGGTTTTTCTTTATATTTCTCAGCAAGATTCATACCAAGAATTGCGTGTGGAAGTTCTGGTTGATCATCAGGCACTTTACCAATGTCGTGAAGAAGACCAGCGCGTTTCGCTTTTTGTGGATTCAAACCCAATTCTGCCGCCATAATAGCACAAAGATTGGCAGTTTCACGAGCATGTTGTAGAAGGTTTTGTCCGTAAGAAGAACGATATTTCATTTTACCAACAAGACGAATGAGCTCTGGATGGAGTCCGTGAATACCGAGATCAATTGTTGTACGTTTACCAATTTCAACAATTTCTTCTTCAACTTGTTTGCGAGTTTTAGCCACAACTTCTTCGATGCGAGCTGGGTGAATACGACCATCAACAACAAGTTGATGAAGTGCAAGACGAGCAATTTCACGACGTACAGGATCAAAACCAGACAGAACTATAGCTTCTGGAGTGTCATCAACGATGATTTCTACGCCAGTCGCAGCTTCGAGAGCGCGGATATTACGACCTTCGCGACCAATAATACGACCTTTAACTTCGTCGCTTTCGATATTGAATACAGTAACAGAATTTTCAATAGCAGTTTCAGTAGCAACGCGTTGAATAGTTTGAACAATAATTCGCTTAGCCTCTTTATTGGCTGTAAGTTTAGCATCTTCCATCATTTCATTGACATAAGCCATAGCTTCGGTTTTAGCTTCGTCTTTGATAGAATCGATGAGTTGTGTTTTTGCTTCTTCGACAGTGAGACCTGCTATTGTGGCGAGTTTTTCAGTAGCTTCGACTTGAAGTTTATCAAGTTCGATTTGTTTAGCATCAACAAGTACTAGTTGTTTTTCAAGATTTTCTTTGATTGCATCAGCTTCGCTTGTTTTGCGATCTAATTCTTTTTGCTTTTGGTTTACTTGTTGTTCTTTTTGTTGAGCGCGATTTTCGATTTGTTGAGCACGGTTTTCGGCTTGTTGTATTTTAGAATTTCGTTCTGCAACCTCTTTTTCGAATTCGGCCTTCATGTTAAGAAATTTCTCTTTTGCCTCAAGGAGTTTATTGCGTTTGAGGGCTTCTCCTTGATCCTCTGCATCTTTAAGTTTGCTAGCCACTTTGCCTCTCATAGATGCGTTAACGCCAAAATATCCGACTACGCCTCCTACGACAAGACCTGCAACTGCAAGAATAATTGAAAGTGTCATGGTTAGTGTTGTGTTATTAATAAATAGTTATTAGTTAAATAAAAAGAAACGCACTTTTTACATATAAAATAGATGTAAAAAAAGTGCGTGATATGCTTATGTAGCCAAAGGCGCAACAACGCTTATGACTACTCGTTATTATCTAGTGCTTGTCCTATCAAAGATGACAATTCGGTCATTTTTGATAGAGGTGCGGTATGTTGATGTGTTTCAAGAGTTACAGCTTCAACAGCCATTTCATACGCCACCATCGACAAAATATCTGGATAAGGCAAACTAAACTTTTGATTATAGACAGAAATACGTTCGTTTAGTATTTTAGCAGCTTTGCGATACACCTCTTCTTGTTCTTCTGGGATTGACAATTTGGTTGTGAATCCGTTGATCTTGATAGTGATGATACGCTCTTTGTCCATTTTGCTATTAGTCTATTTCGTTTAGCAACCCTAAACATTTATCTATATCACGCACCAATTGAGCTATTTTAGCATCAGCTTGACGCTTACTCTTTTCATCCCATCCGTATGCTTTTGCCAGCTTCAATCGGCTATAATTTGTGTTTAATTCTGCTATTTTTGCATTTGCATCGGTTAATTGTTGTTGATACGAAGCTAAATCTTGCTTTAATTGACGATTTTCGGCTTGAAGATTTTTATATTTTTCAATAAGTATATTCACCTGATTCTCAAGTGAGTTACCGTCAATTATTTTTTTGTCGCCCATAGTAGAATTAAAACTTTCACAAAGTTACAACTTTTTATCGAAACTGCCAAATTTTTATATGTATTTTTTTTAATGACAAATGTTTTAAATTAAATAAAAAAGAAAAAAATGTATATTCAGCCAAATTGACAAAATAAAAGATATCACAACAACAACTATCAACGACGTTTGCGATATGCAGGATACTTACGATAGACATAATCGATACACATACATTTTTTACCCTTTCTATGTTTAGAGTCAACATCACCTGCTGGGAATAGAAGCGATACACGCAACCCAATACGCAAATTATTGACAACAACCGAATTTTTCGATAGTGTTGAGTATATATGATTCATAGAATATCGTTTCATAGTATATAACATTTTTTTTCGATTTATTTTAATTTACAAAGTTAATAAAAATTAGATTTACCCCCTTTTTTTTAATAAT
>JAZRCE010000016.1:0-8874 GCA_045635445.1 Candidatus Aphodosoma sp. | reverse complement strand
AAAAGAGATGTAAACAATGCCATTTCGCCATTTGGCACACCCATTTTAGTAAACATAACAACCGAAATGTTGTTTACTATCACATAAGGAATTCCTTCCAAAAAATAGAGCGTTGACACCCACGCCCAAGGAGAAAGTCGTTTTTCCATTTTCTATTATTTATATAATGTTTCTAATTGCGAACCTACAAAATAGTGATACAAAATCTCGTCATATTTATATCCCTTTGCGCCCATCACGGCTGCTCCTATCTGACACAATCCTACGCCATGACCCCAACCTGCACCTATCAAAACAAAACCATTTTCGGTCTTATCTACCACAAAAGCTGAACTATAAAGATGCGATTCTGATAGCCAACGGCGTATTTCCAACTCTTTACCTACCACCATAGTACGCTTTGTACCTACAATACGCAAGCGAGTCAATCTGCCCGACACTCCACGCTCAACTGGCTCAAGAGCTAAGATTGTACCAAAATCAATACCCGAACGGCGAGCTACTAATTCCGATAGTTGCTCGGTTGTATATTCCACTTTCCAACGATAAAAATCGGTTGTCTCTTGGTCGTAGTTATTAAGCACTTGCGAAAGTATCTCTTTATCGTGTGTGTTACAGAACGAATCATATTCTCCACGAATCCACGCTTCTGCATTAGCCTCGATAGTCAAATCAGGAGCAGTGGCAACCGAATCAGCATCTTTTGTATCTACCACCCTTTCCAAATAAGGATAATGCACATCTGCCCAACAATTTTCAAACACCTCACTCACACCGCCACACGATTTTGAAAAACGCGCATCGCAAATCTCACCATGCGACATAAGCACCAAGCCACGCGTTGCCTCAATCGCCAAGCGCACATTCTCAGTACGAGCACGGGTAATACCTTGATAGCGCTGACAATGGTCATCTGCACAAACATTATACAATTCATGCGAATCACGCTCGTACCATTTTATCAACTCATCATCTGTTCGTTGTTCAAGTACAGCGTTTGCATTATGCTCATTATGAATAATAGGTTTCAACAACCACGAACGTGAAATCACAGCATGAGCCTTCAATAGTTCAAGACTTGCAGTGGCACTCATCTCACTCGAAATAACTGAGAAAATATAAGCCTCAGTAGGTATTTCGTTCACTGCCACCACCTTACCATGCTCAATCATAAACGTAAGTCCACCTTTAAAACGCTGTGTTTCTTTACGTTCCCAGTGGAAATTGATACCAATCACCACATCTTCAAGTTCGAAATAACCATCTTCCGATGTATAATCTTGCTCTTCGATAGGCATAAAATGCAACGAATCAAACTCTTGTTCAAAGAAACTCACACGCCCCGATTCAGAAAGCAGAACCTCATATTCGCCATCAAAAGTAATATTAGGCATCTCGGCACAACGAAACGGCGAATCAAAAAAGAATCCTATTCGCTCTGCGTGCATTATACCAACAGTAATTATCGGCTCATCAATCAATTTTGGCAACTGTTCCATATCTGCTTTCTCCATTTTAGGTAGATCTTGCTCCGCTCCAAACTCTTTAGGAACATACATTTTCATCGGGTCAACCGACTCCATCCACTCTTTCTTCCTACGCTCTATTCCCATTTTACAAAACAATTAAAAAACATTCCTAATTCCTCATTTTATCGTACATTGACTTAGTATATCCACCACATCATCTTTCGTTATTCTCTCAAAATGCTCTTTCACAGGAGTAATAAACAAACCGCTAACTTCCACTGTTGCAGGTGAAACAAGCAATTGCTTATCCCCTTCGGCAGTGTATTGCCAAGGACGGAATACCCCACGTGGGATGATAAATAGATACCACCTACCCTCACGATAAAGACAAACAACATTCATCATCGGCTCAACATCCTCCTCTTTCACCCATAAGTTATATAATTTCATAAATGCCTCTTTCAAAGCATCTGCATCGGCAGATTCGATGCAATATACTACTCTCAAATAATTATTTAACAAATAAGTATTAGTTGCACCAACAGCATCAACCAATTCGGTTCTACCAGCTTGCTTCAAATTGAAATAATCATCCACAAGAGGCAAGAAATCGGCATTGCCAGCTTGGAAATGCATGTGATCAGGAGCCGAAGCACCGCATTTAGGGCCATTATAAAAGACCACAAAATCAGGCAATTCACGTGCCAAGTCGAACATATCGCTAATGTATGGCACAAGTTGTTGATCTACATGCTCACGACGTGGAATAGTCAAATGACGAGTAAAAATCGGAAACGGATTGATGAGAATATCATAATCTCTCCACTCTATGCCACGTTGTACTTCAGGACGATTAGCCGCACAAAGAAAACATTTACGTTGAGCAATAGTTTTAGCATCTACCTTTGCGCCCGACGACACCATACGTGCTGGATTAAACTGCACCTTCACTCCAAACCCATCAAAATCAAACTCACGGATTTGTACAGTTTTCAATCCTTCAAAATTATTGCGAGCCATCTCCCACACCGAGAGTTGTTGTTCAAATAGCTCATTTACTTTCTCTTGTATAGTCATAAATATTTTAATTATATATTTAGAATTAACACCGAAGGTCAATTGTGCATTATGAACCAGAGGTCTTTGAGCCGAAGGCGATAAAATTATGAATTATGCATTGTCAACGCGCCAAAAGGCGCAAATACAAGCATAAGTGCTATTTTGCCACGCTCTGTTTTATACTCTTCCGCCGACATAGTCGCCGCCAAAGCATTCATCAACATCGATATTTGCCATATAAACAACACCGAATGTACCAAGAATCTTGCCGACTTAGCCATGCCAATCACTGCAGCAGGCACAATATTAGGCACAAAAACAAAAAGCACACTCAACAGCAAAAAGAGCGATTCCACCGAAAGAATCATCCACACCGACGCCTTAAATCTACCCACTACTCCATCATAATGTTCCGTAGCCTTCTCACGTGTCGAGCCCAACACCTTCAAGTACCACAACTCCCAAAACAGCATCGTATACAACACAAATGCCGTTCCAGCCAATCCATCAAGCACCTGTGTGAATATAAACCCACACACCATCAACAACCCCAACACCACCGACGGAAACTTATTCAATGCATCCATAATTCACAATTGTTACTTAATAATTTACAAATGGTTTCCGAGCATTGTCTTAAAAAGCGTTAAAAAAAAATGATATAAATTCGTAAACGGAGATTTTTGGAGAGGTTACTTTATCATATATCGGAGCATAATAACTACGGGCATATGCAAATCTTTGAAGAAGCAACCCGATTGTCCGAGTTTAAATCGAAGTAGAATTTATATTAATTTTTTAGCTTTTTAAACACAGCTCTAGCCTTTTTGTTACTTTTTGCAATAAGCGAGAGCAGAAGCTAAATTTATTTAGATTATGCCGAGCGCAGCAAAAAACACGAAGTAATTTTGGGCAATGACAAAAGTAACAAAGATTTTATTGTATAAACTCTCCATTCAACATAACAGCCTCAACAATATCAGTAGTATATGCGTATGGAATAAAGTCAATTGAAGGTATTTTCTTAGTGATAAACAAATTCGCTTTTTTGCCTACTGCAATCGAACCATGTGTTTGAGCCAAACCAAGAGCCGCCGCACCATTAATAGTAGTAGCATTAATTGCTTGTGCAGGAGTCAATTTCATGTTAATACAAGCGAGCGACATCACAAATTTCATATTACCCGATGGTGTAGAACCAGGATTGTAGTCCGACGCCAATGCCACAGGCAAACCTGCCGCAATCATATCTTTTGCATTACCATATGGCAATCCGAGGAAGAACGATGTACCTGGCAATATTGTAGGGATAGTATTCGAATTACGCAAGCATTCAATCTCCACCGCTGTAGTACGTTCAAGATGGTCAACCGAAAGTGCATTATATTTCACACCCACTTGCACACCGCCCGAAACATCCAATTCGTTAGCATGAATTTTTGGACGCATACCATATTTTGCACCCACTTCTAGCATACGAGCAGTCTCTTCTACTGTGAAGAAACCTTTATCGCAGAACACATCAATAAAATCAGCCAATCCCTCTTCTGCCACAGCAGGTATCATCTCGTTGCAAATCAAATCCACATATTCACCTTGACGACCTTTATACGCAGCAGGCACACCATGCGCACCAAGGAAGTTAGCACGAATAGTCAACGGTGTAGTCTCTTTCAAACGACGAATCACGCGCAACATCTTCAACTCATCTTCTGTCGACAAACCATAACCACTCTTAATATCCGCCGCACCCGTACCGAAACCTATCATTTCATACACTCTCTCAAGTGCTTGTTCATAAAGTCCATCTTCCGATGTGTCGTGCAAACGTTTAGCCGAATTCAATATACCGCCACCACGTTTTGCTATCTCTTCATAACTCAAACCATTGATTTTATCAATAAATTCGTGCTCACGACTACCAGCATACACAATATGTGTGTGACCATCACAAAATGCAGGCAACACAAAACGTCCCTCTGCATCAACCACTTGATCTGCAGTTTCAGGAGCCTCCGACATCGGTCCAAAAGCCTTTATCACATCGTCTTCAACTAAAAGATAAGCATTCTCAATCTCAGGCAATATGCTCATAGCATCACCTGCTACGAACGGACGAATTTCACGTTCAACTTGAACCAAACGTCCAATATTTTCAATCAATGTTGTCATGGAATAATATATTTAAAGTTATACTTTTACAAAATAAAATCATCTGCAAATATAACTCTTTTTTTTGACACAAACAAATAAACACCACACAACTTATCTTCTTTAACCTCGGTTCTTCTTCAACTTAGTTAAAACCCGTTATTTCAACAATCTTGTACCATATAGCAAACCAACAATCACGCCCCAAAAAAGTAAAAAAGTGTCGCACAAAAACAACCCTTTCAACATCCCTCTTTTCAACTAAACCAACAAAAAAACTAACCTCACCCTATCTACAACATACTATAAATATATAATAAATATATGATAAACATAGGATAAATATACTATAACCATATCTACTCTTATTACCCAAAGCTCAGACACCTTTTTTTTGCACAAATACCACATTTTGTGTCATTTTCCAACTCAAAAATTTGGTTTATTCACAATAAAAGATTAATTTTGCACAATAAATTGATATTATTCATGAAAAAGGATCAAAAAAAACAATCTAAAACTCGAAAACTCATTGTCGACGTAGCACGTCGCCAATTTGCTATGTATGGCAAAGACAACGTGACAATGAACGACATAGCCATAGCTTCAAACAAAGGTCGCCGCACCATATACACCTACTTTAGCAACAAAGACGAAGTCTATCTCGCCGTAATCGAAAACGAACTCGACCACCTCATCGAACGCCTACAAGTAGTCATGAACAAAGACCTCTCTCCCGACAAAAAACTCGAAGAATACATCTTCACCCGTTTCGACGCCGTAAAAGAGGCCATCGAACGCAACGGTTCACTCCGTGCCGACTTCTTCCGCAACATCTACGAAGTCGAAAAAGCCCGCCGCTCCATCGACATCAAAGAAATACGCATGATTAAGCAAATCATGGATGAAGGCATGCGCCTCGGCATATTCCAAATACACAGCACACAATGGGCCGCAATGATGACCCTCTACTCCCTCAAAGGCCTCGAAGCCCCATACCTAAAAAACAACATCGGAACCTACATCCGCGACCACCGACACATTATCATCAAAACCCTCTTCGACGGAATGCTCGCAAAACCCACAAAAGAATGAAAATCATACTAATGTCCGACACCCATGGTGTGTGTGACAAAAAAATAGAAAAATATCTTGCCGATTGCGACGAAATATGGCATGCTGGCGACATCGGCTCACTCGACGTAATCAACCACCTTCGCTCCTTTGCCCCACTCCGTGCTGTGCATGGCAATATCGATGGGCAAGACATCCGATACGACTTCCCCGAATTTCTCGAATTCGACATCGATGGCATCAAGATACTCATCACCCACATTGGTGGTTTCCCTGGCAAATACGACACAAAGGCATTACGCCAAATCTTTGCCGTAAAACCCAAAATCTTCGTGTGCGGACATAGCCACATCCTCCGCGTCATGTACGACCCACACCACGACATGCTCACCCTCAACCCCGGAGCCGCAGGCCTACAAGGCTTCCACCAACTCCGCACCCTCCTCCGCTTCGAAATCACCAACTCCGAAATCAAAAACCTCGAAGTAATCGAAATCCCCCGATAATAAAAAGCTCCATTCAGCATTGCCGAATGGAGCTTTTTATTATCGCACAACTATTAAAATTTAGCATTTTTCATATCACCAGTTTCGATGAGTGCTTTGTGCATTGCAAAACAATTGTCGAGGTTAAGTGGAGTATGAGCCAATGGTGCTTTTGCAAGATAGTCGCGGAGCATTTCGCGATATTCTGGGTCAACACAGTTGTCAATAATGCAATGTGCACGTTGAATTGGCGATTTACCACGAAGGTCAGCCACACCATGTTCTGTGATAAGAATTTTCACTGAGTGTTCTGATTGGTCGATGTGTGATACGTAAGGCACGATAGCTGAAATCTTACCATCTTTAGCTGTTGAAGGTGTAGTAAAGATAGAGATATATGCATTACGAGTAAAGTCGCAAGAACCACCGATACCGTTCATCATCTTAGTACCTGTAACGTGAGTTGAGTTTACGTTACCGAAAATGTCTGCTTCGAGAGCTGTGTTGATAGTGATAAGACCAAGACGACGAGCAACCTCTGGGTTGTTAGAGATTTCTTGTGGACGAAGAACGAGTTTATCTTTGAAGAACTCGAGGTCATTATAGATTTCGTCGAGCACAGGGTTAGAAACTGTCAATGAACAACCTGAAGCGAATTTACAGTTGCCTTCTTTCATAAGACCGATAACTGCATCTTGGATAACCTCTGTATACATTTCGAATGGAGGAATATCAGGGTTAGCACCAAGAGAACCAAGCACTGCATTAGCGATGTTACCTACGCCTGATTGGATAGGGAGGAACGATGCAGGAATACGACCTGCTTTGATTTCGCCTGCGAGGAAGTTAGCTACGTTTTCACCGATTTTAGCAGTCACTTCATCAACTGGTGAGAAGCCACCTACTTCATTAGGACGATTAGTGTTGACTACAGCAATGATTTTAGCTGGGTCAACTTGTACGTATGGTTGTCCGCAACGGTCTGATGGTTTGTATACTGGAATAGCTTCGCGGCAAGGAGGATCGAGAGGCTCATAGATGTCGTGCATACCACAGATTTCAGCAGGGTGAGCAGCATTAAGCTCTACGATGATGTGGTCAGCCAAACGACAGATTGTTGGAAGGATACCAACACCTGAAGTTGGAACGATTTTGCCATCTTCAGACAAAGAACAAGCCTCAACGATAGCAAATTTTGGTTTTGGCATGAAGCCATAACGCAACTCTTGAGCCAAGTGGCTGAGGTGCATATCGAAATAGTGAGCTTCTTGAGCATTCAAACGAGTGCGAAGATCTTTGCTTGATTGATAAGGAGTACGGAAAAGGATTGCATTAGCTTTAGCCAATTCGCCATCGAGGCTGGCTCCAGTAGATGCACCTGTGTACATACCAATTTTGAACTCTTTACCTTCAGCATGAGCTGCTGCAGCACGAGCAGCAATAGCAGTTGGTACTTCTTTTGGACAACCAGCAGGTGTAAAACCGCTGAAACCAATAATATCACCGTGATTGATAAAAGAGGCAGCTTCTTCGGCTGTCATTACTTTATAAGCCATAATTTTTAAAGTTGAGAGTTGAGAGTTGAGAGTTGAGAGTTAAGAGTTAAAACAATACTCATCAATTCACAATCTCTAAAATTATTAATTATTAATTCTTAATTGAAAAGATTATGCATTTACTAATGCTACTGTATCAGAAGCAATTGTGAGCTCTTCGTCGGTTGGGATAACCACTACGCGCACTTTTGAATCTGGAGTAGAGATTTCGATTTCTTCGCCACGAGATTTGCCGTTCAATTCAGCATCGTATTTAACACCAAGATACTCAAGGCCACGGCAGATATAGTCGCGTGTTTGCATTTGGTTTTCGCCAATACCACCTGTAAATACGAGTACGTCAACACCATTCAAAGCTGCAGTGTAAGCACCGATATATTTCAACAAACGGTATTCGAACATATCAAGAGCAAGTTTAGCTCGTTCGTTGCCAGCAGCGATTGCTGCTTCGATATCACGCATGTCGCTTGATACACCAGAAACGCCCATAACACCTGATTTTTTATTGATAACTGCGTTGACACCTGCTGCATCGAGACCCTCTTTTTCCATCAAATAGGTCATTGCGCCAAGGTCAACATCGCCACAACGAGTACCCATCACCAAACCTTCGACTGGAGTGAGACCCATTGATGTGTCGATTGATTTGCCGTTTTTAACAGCTGTGATAGAACCACCGCCACCGATGTGAGCTGTGATAACTTTAGTATTTTCGTAGTCTAAGCCAAGGAATTCACATGCGCGACGTGATACGTAGCGGTGAGATGTTCCGTGGAAGCCATAACGACGAACGCCATATTTTTCGTAATACTCATAAGGGAGAGCATACATATATGCGTGAGCAGGCATTGTTTGATGGAATGCTGTGTCGAACACACCAACTTGTGGCACGTTAGGCAAAATTTTAGTGATTGCTGCCACACCTTTGAGGTTTGCTGGGTTGTGAAGTGGAGCGAGGTCGGTGCAAGCCTCCATTTGTTTGATAACTTCAGGAGTGATAACTACCGATGTATTGAATTTTTCGCCACCATGCACAAGACGATGACCTACTGCTTCGATTTCGTCGAGCGATTTGATACA
>JAZRCE010000015.1:0-3776 GCA_045635445.1 Candidatus Aphodosoma sp. | reverse complement strand
TGAGCCATCAAACCACCATTACCAATCAACATTTTCTTAACTTCGTCTTTTGTATATTTGCCTGAGAAGCAAAGATTCATCAAACCTGAAGCCGAAAGTGTACCAACGCGTTCTGGTGAGAAAGGACCATCACCACCCAATGCGCAGTTTACGTCGATTACTTTACCTTTTTGGTGTGCACCTACTGATACACCACCACCGAGGTGAGCTACGATTACGTTCAATTCTTCGTATGCTTTACCTACCTCTTTTGCATAACGACGAGCAATTGCTTTTTGGTTCAATGCGTGGAAGATAGATACGTTTGGAATTTCAGGACGACCACTGATGCGAGCTACGTCTTGCATTTCGTCAACTACCACTGGGTCAGCAATAACAGCTTTGCAACCAAGACCTTTAGCAATATCAGCTGCTATCAAACCACCGAGGTTACATGCATGTTCACCATATTTAGCTGCAAGAAGTGTTTCACGCATCTCTTCGTTTACTTCATAAACACCCGATGCGATTGGACGCAAAAGACCACCACGACCTACGATAATATCAAAGTCAATAGCGATACCCTCTTCTTTCAATGCATTGAGGATTGTCTCTTTACGGAATTCGTATTGAGAAGCCACGTTTGGATATGGAGCCAACTCCTCACCTTGGTGACGCAATGTTTTTGTGAATACTGCCTCTTCGTCGTGATATACAGCGAATTTTGTAGAGGTTGAACCTGGATTGATAACTAAGATTTTTTTCATAATAAATTTATATTTAAAAATTTTTAAATTTTAACTAAGAAACCCAATCTCCAATTATAGTGTGATTTCAAAAAACTGCCTGCTGCAAATTCCGAAAACATACCAAAATGTTTTGTAAAATAAAAGCCCATACCTAAACCTGCACCAGCTTCAATTCTATTATATGAACTAATTGGTAAAATATATCCACCCTGAGCAAACATATCAGTATAAAAGTCAGGAACAAATGCATGAATTCCACCCACCTTACCTAATAAATAAACATCAAACCACTTAGGCAAACGAGGAAGATGATAACGAACATTCATTCCATAATTCATTACATGATCACTCATACATATAGGATCAGAATCACTAACACACGAAGTATAACCTAAATATGCACCAACTGAAAAATCATTAATTCTATAATCAAAATCTAATGCTACGTGAGGAGCAGGATCAAAAATTCCATCGAAACCAAAATTATTAATATTATTATTTTCATTATATAATCCTTGAATAGAGAAACTTGCTCTAATATTCCAAGATGTATCATATTTCACAGAATCATTTTTAGAAAAAATGCTGCCGAAAACAAAAAAAATAAGTCCAAATAAAACTATTGATTTTTTCATAACTTACAACACACATATTCCACACTTCATTACATAGCTAAACACTATGTAATGAAGTAAATGAAATAAATATTAAAAAAACACTTTATTATTGAGCCAAAATAGCAGCCATACAGATGCTATAGAATTTGCATTCTTCGCCATCAGAACGAGAGTTAAGAACTACTGGTTTTTCTGTACCTTGGAGGAGACCAGCCATACCTGCGCCACCAAATGATACTAAGCCTTTGTAGAAACAGTTAGCCGATTGGAAATCTGGGAAAATAAGTACGTCAGCATCGCCAAGAATTGGAGATGGTACGTTTTTAATACCGCCACGTTCTTTATCCATTGCAATGAATACATCCATTGGACCATCGATGATACAATCGCCAAATTCGCCTTGTTTCCAAAGTTCGATGATATCCAAATAGTCTTGCATAAACGCAATTTTTGGATTTGGTTTTTCTGTTGCGTGCAAAAGAGCCACTTTTGGTTGTTCTACACCAAATTTACGTGCTGTTTCAAGCGCATATTTAATCATCTCGATGCGTTGTTCTTTATTTGGAGCAGGAATAACTGCTGGGTCTGTAAAGAACGCAAGTTTGTGATAACCAGGAATATTAAGAATTGAGTTATAAGTCAACACACGACCTTTTGGCAATATACCATGCTCTTTATTCAACACGACGCGAAGAATAACGTCTGTATTTACCATACCTTTCATCAAGATATCGCATTCGTTTTCTTTCACCATGCGCACTGCTTCTTCGCATGCCGCTTGTGGGTCAGCTACGTCCACAACGTGAACATATGTTTTATCTGCCGATGCAAAATAGAATTCCAAACGCTCGTTGATGATTTTGCCATCACCTACAAGATAAGCTTCTACAATACCCTCTTTCACTGCTTGCATTGCTGCCTCAAGTGAGTGCATATCTACTGCATTAGCTACTGCCATTTTTTTACGTGTAACTCCGTTTCCTGAAGTCAAATACGCTTTCAAATCTTCGAATGATTTAATTGCTCCCATAGTAATTATTGGATTTAATAGTTAGTTATAATTTTGTTTCTTAATTTTTCTATTTCAATGTGCAAATATACATGAAAATTTCAACATAAACAAATTTTTTACAATATTTATATCGAAACATCTATTATCAACTCCAAACGCGACTCTACTGCATCATCATTCAACCTCGCCGAAGTCCATTTTTTATAGGTTTTAAACAATCGTTCTGCTACCACTACATCTATGCCAAACACTGCCCCATTGGTTATCGAATCCAATCTAACTTCGCCTGTTTCTGTCACCGCAAATTCGATATGCACCTCGGCGCGTGTGCCTATCATACTCAACATTTCCGTAGGATATTTCTCGAACAAAATATTGAATACCTTCGACATATACTTCTGCACATGTGTCAAAAATGCCACATTCCCCCCTGCAGGACGTGCCACTTTCTGCAATTCTAATGTATCAATATTGGGCACTAACCTACTCTCTACCCAAAAATTCTCTAACCCCTCTACCTCAATATCGCCCGACACAATCGACTCTATATCATCCTGTGCCCTTAAATCAATGCACAATACACAATGTACGATGCACAATAAAAGTAATAATAATTTTTTCATTAAAGTTATACACTCACAATCATATACCAGTCGGCAAATAATCATGAATTATGAATTGTGAATTATGAATTAAAATAGACTCATCTGTCCATCTTCTGTAATTTGTTCTGGATCTTCTGGTTGTGTAGATACAATCTCTATCCCAGCCAACACATCTTCTACACTAACAGTTTCATTATCAACAATCGGTTCTAGCTGACGCAATGGTTCTAATTCTTCCACTCCGCCCACTTCATAATTACTCAATCGTTTTCCTTTGGCTTTATATCCCTTCACTCCGATAAACTCCTCTGCATCTATCTCTATCGCCTCACGGAACGAATCGCCACCACCAAATGTCACCTTCAATCGTGGATATACTGTATCGGTCAACAAATCTACTCGTGAATTGCCTCCTACTATCAAATACGATGTGCGATTTTTCACCACTTCGAATGTAAATCGCTTGATATAGTGATACTTTTGCTCGTCGTCATACAACACTGCTGTCCACACTTTCGCTGCATCAAATTTCTCTATCAACATCAAATCATCGTCGTAATGATTGTTCAAATCGAAACTTGTTGTATAGAAATCGCCCGATTTTGTCACTACTAATATTTGGTCATCACCATCGAAATTGCCAATATATTCGCCTCGTTTATCTACATTTAGGCGCAACACATCGCGGTCGAAATAGATGTCCGTGCCACCCAATGTCGAACCTCCTTTTTGTTTCAACACTACCTTCGCCACATCAAATTTCGTGAGTATATTACCCATCGCATCACGCCCTTTGATTGCTATCTCCGAGAAG
>JAZRCE010000014.1:0-37610 GCA_045635445.1 Candidatus Aphodosoma sp. | reverse complement strand
GGGGTAAAATCGTTATATTTATCTTTTTAGGTCTTATTGTTTTTACTTGTATTGCTTATATTGTTTTTAATATTTTAGCTTTAGTTCTTAATTAATAATGGAGCAAACTAAAAAAACGGCATATTTTTGGACGACATATTCGGATTTTATGTCGTGTTTGTTTTTCGTAATGTTAGTTTTGTTTGTGTTGTCTATAGTTCTATTATTTAAACGAATTAATGCAACAGAAACAGAATTAAAAAAAATAAAAGAAATCAATGAATCTATTGAAAAAATAGACTCGACATATTTTGAATATGATTCAGATTATAAACGACATACATTGAAAAATATTCAAGTTTCATTTAATGTTAATAGTTCTAATATTGAGGATATAGACCCTAATGATAGGGAGCATTTAAAGAAAGCAGGGCAAGCTATTGTAACATTTATGAAAGAGGCTCAAAAAGAATTGCCATCAGCTAAATATTTATTGATTGTTGAAGGTCAATCATCTAAGGATAATTATCGATATAATTATCGTTTAAGTTATGAAAGAGCTTTATCTTTAGTCCAATTTTGGAGTTTAAATGGCATCACTTTCGATGGTTTACCTTGCGAGGTAATTATATCAGGAAGTGGTCAATCTAGTAAGTTTAGAGTAAAACCAGATAATGCTGGAAACAAGAAAAATCAACGATTTGTAATACACATAGTACCTAAACCAGGAATAATTGAATAATCTTATGAAACATAAAGTTTTTTTATTAGTTGTTTTTATCGTAATTTCATTTGTATCTTGTATTGAGAATCCAAAACCAAAAATAGAAAATAGGAAAATAAGAAATGCTATTGTTATTGGTAATAAGAGACCTATTTACGACCCTGATGTTTTGGTAAAGAGGGATACTGTATTTGTATATGAAAAAGATAGTATATTTTTACCAGAATGTCCATCAAGCGAACGTAAATATTCTTATTGGTATACAGATGGAAAAATGAATGAAAATATGTTATATGAGGCTTGTGATTTTAATAGGGTTTATACGCGTAAATTTGCCGCAGATATAGCAGCTCGTTTTCCTGGAAATTTCAGTATTGAACAGGCGTGTGAAATATATTCTTATTGTAAGAGTCGTTGGGGATATGTGAACGATCCTGTAGATCAAGAGTATGTGGCATCTGCATCTGAGACAATTTGTGCTAATTTGCGAGGAGATTGTGATGATTTTGCTGTTTTGGTAGCATCGCTAATGATGGCTGTTGGAGGAAATGCTCGTATTGTTACAGTGCCTGGACATGCCTATGCTGAACTTGATGTAACCAATTTGGGTTCGGAAAATGAAATTTTAAATAAAGTAAAGAAACATTCATCTGAATTTGTTTCTCGAATATATACAACTTCGGATAATGGCAGGGTGTGGTTAAGCATGGATTGGGGTGAAGGAAAGAAACATATAGGGCAAAATTATACAGTTAAATCAAATGTATTTGATATATATATGTACTCGAATCAGTCTTGGCATTGGGAGCAAATTTATAAGTAATAGGTAATGAGAAAAGTAAAAAATACATCCTATTTTTGGACGACATATTCTGATTTTATGTCCAGTTTGTTTTTTGTAATGTTAGTATTATTTGTTTTATCTATTGTTTTAGTTTTTGTTAAAACTAAAGATATAAAAGAATTGATAGATGAGTTAATAACAAAACAGGAGATTATAGAAAAACAAAAAAAAGATTTGGTAGAATTGTTAAGAGCAACAGAAGAAGAACTTAATAAAATTAAGCAACTTAATGCTTCTATTGAAAAAATAGATGATAGGTTTTTTGTTTATAACTCTAACTTTAAGAGGCATACATTAAAAGAGGATATTAAAGTATCTTTTGAAAGAGGGGAAAGTAATATTTATGCTAAAACAATATCGCAAAATACAAGATTAAAGTTGGATTCTGTTGGCTATGCAATACATAACTTTATGCTAGATGCACAAAAAGATATTCCTGGGGCAGAGTATCTTTTGATTGTGGAAGGGCAAGCTTCTAAGGATGCTTATTCTAGAAATAATGAATTAAGTTATGAAAGAGCTTTGGCTTTAGTTAATTATTGGAAGAAACGCGGAATTTTATTTGAGTCTAAAGCAAATGGATTTAAGGTAAAAGAAGATCTTCCATTTGAGTTAATAGTGTCAGGTAGTGGTGTGTTTAGTGAGTTTAGAGAAAAAAATGAGTCAGATAATCAGCGTTTTGTGATACATATTGTACCAAAACCTGGGGTTTTAGAATAACTTTTAAATTTTATAGTTATGAAAATTTTTAAAATTTTTGTTTATTTATTGGCGTGTGTCTTTCTTTTTTCTTCTTGTGAAAATAAACAAACTCCAATTAAAAAATTAGAAAAATTGGATAGAGCATTGGTGCAAAAATCAGAATCGTTTACTGAACAAGATTGGGAAAATGCAATGATGGAATATGAACAAATAGAACAAGAGCTTTCTATGTATGATTATACTGATGAGGAGTTGCACCAGATTGGAAAACTGAAGGGACGACTGTTTGCAAAAATATCTAAAGAGTATCTAAATAAAACTATGGATGAATTTGAAACTCAAATGAAAATGTTTGAAGGTGCGCTTGAAGGTTTTATGGAAGAACTTGGGACTACATTGGATGACGGAGAAGATTATGATGAATAATATTTTGTGAATATGACAACACAACAAAAAATTCAGATAGTTGGTGCAATAATTTTGTTGTTATGCATTTTGCCAATGCCTTATGGCTTTTATATGATTGTTAGAGTTGCTACTACTATTATAGCAGGATATTTAGCGTATAATTATTATAATAAAAAGAAACAGCAATTGGCTATAACTTTTTTGGTTATAGCTTTGTTGTTTCAACCATTTATTAAATTTGCTTTGGGAAGAGAAATTTGGTTAGTGGTAGATATTATTGTTGCAATATTATTGCTTATTTTAGCGTTGAGGAAGAAATAATGTTTTATTATGAAGAGATGGTTGATAGTTGTTTTATTTGGTGCCTTGATTATTGGTTTAATTGCTTGGAATTATAATAGGATAGAACAAGAATTTAAGGTTTGGTTAGATATTCCTTGCTTTGAGGTTGAGGAGTTGTGTTTCAGTTGGACTGCTCTTTGTTATTCTATAGATAATACTCCTGAAAATGCTGGTGTTGAGGAAAATTTGCAGGCTCTTATTGATAATGTATTAATTCCGGCTCGTCGTGAATATGGGAAATATATTAAGGTGAGGCGTTGTTTTGTTTAGATTGGCTTTGGTGATAAATGAAATAAAGAAAAGGTTGATCAAGTTGTTTTGGTCAACTTTTTTTACGATATATTTTTGTTAGTTGGAAGAAAAGTTGTAACTTTGTGGTCAGTAAATATAGTTTGTTATGAAGTCGAAATTGTTTTTATTTGTCGTACTTTTATGTGGTATTGGGTTGTTTGCATGGACTCGGTCGGAACCTATATCTCAAACTCAGACTAAATCAACAGAGAACTCAATTGTTGAAGAGACAAAACTTGCGAAGGTAATAGATGGCCGGAAGTCGCAGGTTATTAGTCATTTGGCGTATGCTGTGAGCTATAATGATGATTGGAAATTGCCTAATTGGGTAGCTTATGAATTGACTAAACAGGAAACAATGGGCGAGGTGGAACGTTGTAATGGTTTCTCGCCTGACCCTAAAGTAAAAGGTAATGCTGTGGTGCATAAGGATTATACGAACAATCCTGGTAAATATGATAGAGGACATATGGCTCCTGCGGCTGATATGAAATGGAGTGAACAGGCGATGAAGGAGTCGTTTTATACAACAAATATTTGTCCACAAAATGCAAATCTTAATCGTGGGGATTGGAATGATATAGAAGAGTTGGTGAGAGATTATGCACAACGATATGAGTCGGTATATGTAGTTTGTGGTCCGATAGTGGCTGATAAACCAGAGTATATGGGTAATTATCAGCGTATTGCTATACCTGATGCTTTCTATAAAGCGATATTACGAAAAAAAGGTGATTCGTGGACTACAATTGGTTTTGTGTGTGAAAATGTAGCAGGATCGAAACCAATATTGTATTACATCAGAACTATTGATGAAATTGAGAATATGGCAAATATTGATTTGTTTTATGCTTTACCTGATGATGTGGAAAATAAGATAGAGGGTGAAGATAATATGCAAGATTGGACGTTGTGATGTGAAATGTAGTAGATAATTTGTTTTTTTATATTAAAAATAAGGTTATGAAAAAGTTATTTTTATTATTAGTTGCTTTTGTGTCAATGTTTTCGGTAATGGCACAAGAGATGAGTCGTCCTCAACTTGAAGAGGGTAGATTGGCTGAAGCTATTAGTTTGTATGAAAATGAAGAGGTGAAACAAGCTATTGACCTAGTTAAGCAAGAATTAACTGTAAATCCAAAGAATGGATATGCACATTTCTTTCATGCTTATATGTTGTATTATTCGTCGCTTGAAGAGTTAGGTGTGTCGGAGGAAGAAGCTAGGATAATGTATGTTCATGATTTTTTCTTTAAAACTTATGATAAGGCAATGAAATATATACCGAAAAAAGATAAGTTTTATCACTCGTTGTGTTATTATTATAAGGCGCTTGTTTATAGAAATTTAGAAAAGTATGTTGAATCAAATAAACAATTGGATAAAGGTTTTAAGTTGAATCAGAACGCCGATTTTTTGCAAGAAAAGGGTCAGAATTATATTTATTTAGAGAAATATGACATGGCAAAAAAAATGTTTAATGCAGCTAATGAAATAGAGCAAACATCTGGCAACTATATTGGATTGGCTGTTACTTATATTAATCTTGGACAGTATGATGAGGCGATAGAGGCTGCTCAACAGGCGATTAGCTACGAAGATAGTGGATTGCCTTGGGCTTTGGCTCAGTTAGCTCGTGCTTATTTAGAGAAGGGTGATATTGAGAGTGCAATAGAGCCTGCTATTGATTCGTATATGTTAGATCCAATTGATTGGGTTGAGGATATGTTTGATGTTCTTAAGGGAGAAGCTCCTGAATTGTTTGTCGCTAGATTGAAAATAGCTTTGGTTGAATATCCTAATAAAGAGGATGTTATCAAGGATTTTTTGATGAGAGTTTATTATTGGGATTTAGATGATTATCATAATGCTATTAAGTATGCAGAAGATTTAAATAAGATGTATCCTGATTATTTAACTCCTTATACGATATTGGCTCTTTCTCATATTGAACTTGGAGAATATGATAAAGCATTGTGTGATTTGGATACTTTGGTGAAACGAGATACATTAGATATAACAGCTCATTATCTTTATCATAGGGCATATTATGGACAAGGGTTGTTGGATAAATCGCTTGAATCTATTAATGAAGCTATTGCATTGGATCCAGAGGTGGCAGATTTTTATCAATTACGTGGCAAACTTTATTATTATATGGGTAGAATTGATGATGCAATTGATGATTATTCTATGGCGATAACATTGGATCCAACAGAGGGTTATTATCTTTTGAACCGTGGCGTTTTGTTGCAACAAAAAAATAAAAAAATTGCAGCAGAAGAAGATTTTAATAAAGTTATAGAATTGGAAAGTGGTAGAGATGTGAGACTTGCATTTGCTTATTTCTATCTAGGTGATAGTGCGAAGGCGTTGGAGATATTGGTAGAAGGATATGCTGAAAAGGAAATAGATGATTATAATGCAGCTTGTTTGTATTCGTTGATGGGGCAAAAGGAGATGGCATTGCGTTATCTAGAGCGTTCGTTGGATGGTGGGTTCCGTAATTTTGTGCATATCAATTTAGATAAGGACTTTGATAATATTAGAGATTTGCCTGAATTTAAAGCTTTGATTGAACGATATAAGAATCAGCATTAATGTGAATGTTATAAAGGACAAACTCCTCTCGTATCATGTGCGAGAGGAGTTTGTTTTTGCTGTTAATGATTTTTTTACTATTAGTTTTTTAGAATGATTTTTCTTCTTCATTGACTTGGCGCATAATATCTTCTATGTAGTTGAGAAGTTCGTCGCGTCCTTGAGCTTTTTCTGATGAGGTGGCAAACATTGGCGGCAGAGTTTCCCACTCTTTTAGGAGTTCATTCTTGTAATTTTCGATATTGGCGGCTAAACGGGATTGACTTAATTTGTCCGTTTTGGTGAAAACAATAGAGAATGGTATGCCTGATTCGCCTAACCAGCGCATAAATTCCACATCGATTTGTTGTGGCTCGTGGCGACAGTCAATGAGTACAAATAGGTTGGTGAGTTGTGGACGGAAGAGAATGTAACCATCAATGATACCCCGAAGTTTGCGGCGTTGCTCTTTAGATGCGCGAGCATAACCATAACCAGGAAGATCGACTATATACCATTGCTTGTTGACTAAGAAATGGTTTATCAATAGTGTTTTACCTGGTTTTGATGATGTTTTGGCTAAGTCGGGATGCTGTAAAAGCATATTGATGAGCGAAGATTTGCCTACATTGCTTCGGCCGATGAAGGCAAACTCATGTAGACGTCCTTCAGGACAACGTTTGTAGTCGGTGTTTGATACTACGAATTCTGATGAACTGATATGCATATTTTTTTTATAGTTACTAGTTACTAGTTACTAGTTACTAGTTATTAGTTATTTATGTATGTATTTAAATTTTTTCTATTCCTTATTCCTTATACAAAATAGTCCGATGAATGTGAGTATTCCATTGAGTAGTAGCAATTCATACCCCCATTGGTAATTGAAATAATTGGTTGAGATAAAGTTTATTATGTAGCATATTATAGGTGAGACTATTGCCACGAGTGGTACTAATCTATCGCAAACTTGATAGCGAGTGAATAGTCCGAATGCAAACATGCCAAGTAGTGGTCCATAGGCATAACCCACGATAGTGTATATTGTATCAATTATTGATCTGTTTTGTGTGTAACCAAATAGAATCACAATAATGGCGAACAGTATACATACAGCAATGTGTAGTATACGGCGTTGATTTTCGCTGTGTTTCCATTTGAATATGTCTATCGCAAGGGTAGTAGTGATTGCAGTTAGAGCCGAATCGGCACTTGAGAATGATGCCGAGATAATGCCTAGCACAAAACAAATGCCCACTATTGGTGACATAATGTCCGACACCATAAATGGCATGATTTTGTCGGGTGTGGCGGGAAGTGCGATGCCTGATTGTTGGGTGTAACTGATTATTAATGATCCTAAAAGCAGTAATATAAAGTTGATAGGCACGAATGCAATGCCATAGCTGAGCATGTTTTTTTGACTTTCGCCGAGTGTGCGACACGTGAGATTTTTTTGCATCATATCCTGGTCGAGACCAGTCATCACAATTACAATAAAAATACCGCTAATAAACTGTTTCCAAAAATATTGAGTAGAATGCCAATTGTCGAAGTTGAATGTTAAACGTTGAAAGTTGAAAGTCGAGAGTTGCACATTGGTTAGTTTATATGCTTCGTAGCACATTATGCTGATTGCTACAATAAAAAACATAGTCTGTAACGTGTCGGTCCACACAATAGTCTTAATTCCAGCCCGATGAGTGTATAGCCAAATTATAGCAACACATATTACGACCGTAATCCAAAACGGAACGTTCCATTCGGTGAATATAAAGTGTTGTAGCACAAGTACTGCTACGTAGAGTTTGGTGGCAGAGGTGACCATTTTGGCTATCACAAAAAATATCGACCCTGTGTGATATGATGATGCACCAAACCTAGTGTTGAGATATTCGTATATTGATGTGAGTTTCAGACGATAGTACAAAGGCAAAAGTAGATATGCTACTGCGATATAGCCAAAAAAGAATCCAAGACAAGTCTGTAGGTATGTCCATCCCGATGCTACTACCATACCTGGTACCGACACAACACTAATGCCACTAATAGATGCCCCAATCATACCGAAAGCAACTAAATACCATGGTGAGCGATGGTGGCCACTGAAAAAAGCTTCGTTAGATGCATTTTTTCGTGATGTCAGATATCCAACACCAAGCAAAATTGCAACATATATTAGAAGTATGGTTAGGTACATAGTAGATAACAGATAGTAGATTACAGATTACTGATGGTTTATAGGTGTTCGGGGTTTAATTTGTTATCTTTGATTATTTGGTTATAGCGCGACTTTATTTTTTTTAGTCCAGCGCGTTGCATAGGACTGAATTTTAGATGTTTGTTAAATTCCGATCTGGAAATTGTAGACCAATCAATTTCGAATATACCATCGATGGGCATAAGTTCAGGATGATTGTGTGGTTTTGCAAATCTATTCCATGGGCAAACCAATTGACACCGGTCGCAGCCATATAGTGTATTTCCCGCTAAGTCAAACAATTCTTCATCCATGTCGCCATGCTTCTCAATAGTTTGATAAGAGAGACAACGGCGTGCGTCAATGGTTTTATTTTTATGTATTGCGTTCGTAGGACACGCTTCAATGCATCTTTTGCACGTACCACAATGATTTTCCATAGGGGTGCTAGACTCTAATTCCAATGTAGTAATAAGTGTGCCAATAAACGTGAATGTACCAAGTTTAGGATTTACAAGCATTCCGTTTCGACCAATCCATCCCAATCCAGCTTTTGAAGCCCAAACGCGTTCCATCACAGGTGCTGAATCGCAGAATACAGAATATTTATGTGGTATTAGATTGTTTATCTCTTCTGCTATCTGCGTTAGTTTTGATTTTACAATATGATGATAATCATTTCCATAGGCATATGCCGCAATGCGAGGTGAATTGTCTAATTGCCATTTATGTGGGTAGTAGTTCATCAACACCATAATCATTGATTTAGCACCTGGTAGCAACTCACATGGATTAGCTCTTAAGTCAATGTTTCTCGTCAAATATTGCATATCTCCATGATAATTATGCGAGAGCCATTTTTTTAGGTGTGTAATTTCATTATCAATTGACTCGATACGAGCTACTCCCCAAGCATCGAAATATGTTGAGAATAGCGACTCAAGAGTAGAGTGTTCAAGCATAAAAAATTATCTTGTGAGTCGGTTTATCTCTTTTTCTACATTATCGTAGTTGTAACGACCAATGATATTACCCTCCCTATCCATAAGATAGAAAGTAGGTAATTCTGTTACATTATACGTAATAAGGTATCTCGATTGCGCCGACGCCTCATCTCTTACGCACACCCAAGGAATATTACTAGTTTGCTCAAGCCACAACAATTTGTCTGCATCTAGTGATACTTGGAAGATTTCTAAACCTAATTCGTTGTAAGTTGTATATAATTCTCTCAAAAACAATGTGTGAGCTGATGATTGTTCCATTGCATATGCAGAAAAATCAATAAGAATGACATCTCCAACCAATGCTGATAATTTAGTCGTTTCGCCAATTCTATTGGGTAATACAATATCAATAAAACCCTCTTCTGTAATATTTTCAATTATCTCATTCGCTGATATTTGTGCAACTTTCTGTTGACCTATTGCCAAAAGGACTGATTGTTTCAATTCCTTAGCGCGCTCATAATTAGTATAGTGTAAATCCCAAGCCGTAGCCACAGCATTCCAAAACGGAAGATCTTCTTTGTTATAAGGAGTCATATAATATGCACCTTTTAAAGTTTGGTTTATAGCATAATAAGCTGCAGCTGAACGCGGATTGGCTAATACAATTTCTTGTGCCAAACGTTTGTGTGAAGTCAGCATTTGTGCAACTTTTGTTGTATCTCCATCTATTGCAGCACGTTGTAATGCAAAATTTGAATTGCGAAGACGTTGAATTTCTTTTGATGCATCCGAACCTGTAATAGTTGCATTATTAAAATCTTTAGCTGATGCCATAATGTTAATACTCCTAGTTGTTGAATCCAAAGTAAAAACAATAAATTGATTTTCTAAACGAATACGATAAAAATCGGGATATTGAGGCGTTTCTATCGAAAAATCAAATTCTCCTTTAGTATCTAGTTTCATCGAATCCAATATTAGAGTAGTAGTCAAACCAGTATGCTCTAAATAAATAGTTTTACCCTCTGCATCAGTAATCGAACCATTAATATCACTCTTAGGTGCACAAGCCACAAATAAAGTAATTACAATTGTAAATAATAAAATTTTTTTCATATTATAAGTATAATTTAATTTCATTCCTAAATTTCACTTTTTATTCCATATTTTATAGGGGTTCTTAAACAAACATGCATTATAGTAACGCGCATCACCAGTAACCTCCTTACCGACAAAATCAGGTAAGTCGAATTTAGTGTTCTTATCTTTAAGTTCAATTTCTGCTACAACAAGACCTGCGTTATCACCATGAAATTCATCAACTTCCCATATAAAACCATTATGCTCTAATACATAACGCGTCTTGTCAATTATCGGTTGTTGGCATGTATTACTTAGCATAGATTCGGCATCTGCAATAGGAATTTCATACTCATATTCATTCCTGGCAAAACCAATAGTAGCATTTTTTATTGTGATATAAGCCTTGTCACCTTTTATGCGAACTCGTACCACACGATCCTCCTCACTACAGATATAACCCTGTGAAATGCGGATTGGAGTGCCACTCTTATAATGTTCATTTATAACTAAATATTTACGTTCAATTTCTATCATATTGTCAAAAAATCTTAATCTGCAAAAATACATATAAATTTCCAATCTACAAAATATTTACTCAAAAAAACTTATTAAGGTTTCTGCTGTTTAATTAAATAAACAAAGAACCTCAAAGATCTTTGAGGTTCTAAAAATGGTTTGAGTAAACTTATTTTTTTGTTTTACTAAGATGAGAATTTTTAGAATTGGGAATAAATAAATGGTTGCACATTACTAGTATGAAACTGTACTACTAGTTGAAAAACGGTGATTACAATTATTAATTTCACATACCAAGGAGAACAAATAAATCTTGTTTGTAAACGACTATATATGCGCATTGGTACTATATGCATTAGTAATACTAGCAATACCATAATAGTCCAAGTTGGTCTAGCTGTGATAAATGGCCATATATATGCCCAATCCATACTAAATGTCGCTTGTTGCAGTATTGCCCATGCTGTTTTCATATCTGTAGCACGAAAGAATACAAAAGTAATATTTACAAATGTAAAAGTCAGCATCCAACTTAAGAAAATAACATACCATTTATTCGGTATTTTACGTAGCCAAAACTGGTTTAATTTATGAATGATCAAAGCAATACCATGCATTCCTCCCCAAATAACAAACATCCATGTTGCACCATGCCATAGTCCTGCTATCAACATTGTTGTCAAATTATTCAAATAGGTGCGCAATTTACCTTTGCGATTCCCTCCTAATGGGATATATACATAATCTCTAAACCATGTTGACAGCGATATATGCCAACGATGCCAGAACTCCGTTACATTTTTTGATTGATAAGGTATATTGAAGTTGTCTGGCAATCGAATACCCATAATTGCTGCCATACCAATACTGAGGTCGCTATACCCCGAAAAATCGCAATATATCTGCACAGTATATCCTAAAATTCCCATCAAATTTTCAAACCCAGAAAAAGAGACTGGATCTTCAAAAATCCAATTATTATATTGTGCAATATAATCGGCTATTACTGATTTTTTTAGCAGACCTAATAAGATTAACCAAAGTCCCATATATATCATACGAGTACTCACTGGCATTGACCATTTCCCAGATGATTCATGCCTGCGAATTTGTGGTATCAATGTTTCTGCTCGTGTTATTGGACCTGCTAATAGTAGTGGAAAGAAGCTAAGGTAGAATCCATATTCCAAAAGATTAACCTTTATCCGGAAGTGACCTCTATATACATCTACGAGATGACTAATAGCCTGAAATGTATAAAACGATATACCTATTGGTAGTGCAATTGAGAGTAAGGAGAAATTAGTTGAAAAAATGGAATTGATTATTTCAATACCGAAATTAATATATTTATAATAAATTAGCGGAATTAAATCAATAATTACTCCTATGACTAACCATAGTTTACGTAAGCGTTTTGCATGTAGTAATATACGTGATATGCTCCATGAAATAAGGCCTGTAATAGGCAATAACCACATTAATAGTCCATTAGTCAAATAGAAAAACAACAAACTAGCGATAACCACATAGACCATCAACCCCGTTCTACTTGCTCCTCGGAGCACCGCAAAACCGAATAGAAAAAAGCAAAAGACTAACCCAAAAGAAATTGAAATAATATTCATTAGTGCTATGGAAAATGAGGTTTTAACATAACTGTTTTATGAACTCGTTTGCGTTTTTCAGTAGGAATATTCATGCGAATTGGATGAGCAGTTTCGGGACTAGACATCCATATTGCTATGCTATCCATCCAATCAGATGCAGCTGCCAATGTTGGGTGAGCATTATCGCTACAACGTTTCAAATTCAATCTAGAACTTACAAAAAAACGCTTATCTCCAACTATATTACGTACTGTGTCATTAAAGTTAGTATTACCTCGCCAAGTTGGGGTGCCTATCCATACAAAAGGAATGTCTCCTATTTTGTTAACAATATTACGCACATAATTAGCTCGCTTATCCAAGTCACGAACAAACTGTTCATTTCCACCTAAAGAAATCATCACAAAATCAGGATTGTGTTTCTTCATAAAATAGCGCAAAGTATCACTCTTAGAGAACCAATTTGTGTTACTGCTATACCAGATTACAGCCATCAAATCGTAACCATTTTCATTAGCATAATCAGACATGCGCAATTGTAAACCTTCTACCATAGAATCACCTATAAGTAATACCCGTTGTTTTGTAGTATCTATTGTTATTACTTCAGTAGATGATGTTGTATTTACACACGAATCTTGTAGTAACGAATCTATTAATATAGGATCATCAGCAGTATTATTTTGAGTCGAAATAGATGATTTCGGCACTGAGAAAAGGTTATCCTCTACATTGGATAATGTAACTTTTTCCAAAGCAAAAAGAGGAGTAGAAATTGAGAGATTACTCTTAGAATATAGAATAATAAATAAAATTGGTATTAATAGCAGAGCTATCAATTTAGTATATAGCCATAGCAACTTTCGCATAAAAATAAGTTGATACCTATGTATTATATTTTTATTCAACCGCAAAGTTACTATATTTTTTTAATTTTACAATTGAAAGATTCATTTTTGTGAATTTGAAAATTAGTACTTAAAATAGATAGAATAATTATTGGGTTAAAATTTTGTATTAATTATTCTAACTATTCTATTTACAGGAGGGTTGATTTAGAAAATTCGAATAAAGCAAAGAGGAACCAAGTTGTTATTTAGACTCTCTGAAAATGGCGGTATTTTATGTTATTATAAAACATAAAAAAAAGGAGGAAAGAAGGTAAAATATCTCACATAACTTTTGTCTTTTTCTTTGCCATATAACTAAAACAACGATTATTATAAAAAAAGATATATAATAGGGCTAAAAATTCAACTTTTTTTTGTAACTTTGCACACTAAATTGTGGAGGCACTATTTAACTTATGAAATAATAACAAAAAACAGAATATAATTATGTCAAACAAAAACATTCAACAAGAACCAGATGAGTTGCAAAATGTAGAACAAGCACTCTCTAAAACAGAACAATTTATTGAAAACAACCGCAAAAAATTGGTGTGGGGGTTAGTAATCGTTGCAGTTGTTGCTGCTGCAATAGTATGGTTTTTTAATGGTTATGTAGGTCCTAAAAACATCGAAGCTGCAGATAAAATGGAAGCTGCTATTCGCTATTTTGAACGCGATTCTTTTGCCTTAGCACTTAATGGTGATGGTGTGAACGAAGGTTTCATCGAAATTATAGATAACTATGGTATCACTGAATCTTCAAATCTTGCCACTTTCTATGCTGGTGTTTGTGAATACAAATTAGGCAACTATGATGCAGCAATTTCTTATTTGAACGATTTTACAACATCTTCTGTTAATATGGAACCTGCTGCAATCACTTTGATTGGCGATTGCTATGTTGCAAACGGAGATGTGAAATCAGCAGTTGTATATTTTGAAAAAGCAGGAGCAATTGAAAATAAACTTACTGCTCCTCGAGCTCTCAATAAAGCAGGTATCGCTTACGAATCTTTGGGAGAATGGGCTAGTGCTGAAAAATGCTATCAAACAATCAAAGACGTATATTTTGATTCTCAACTTGCAATGGAGATGGACAAACGCATTGAACGTTGCCAAGCTAACAAATAATTTTGAATAAATTTTATTGATGATATAGAAGGGATGACAATTGAGTCGTCCCTTTTTCTTATAAAACAAGAGAAATTTAAGTTTTTAATTATAATTTTCAAATGGCTACAAAATATCATAATCTTTCAGAATACGATGCTAACACTTTGCCAACAGCAGAAGAATTAGCAGGTAAAAAATTTGCAATTGTTGTTGCCGATTGGAACGACAACGTAACTCACGCCCTTTGTGATGGAGCAGTAGAAACATTCATTTCTAATGGAATTTCCGAAGAAAATGTCGAAATTTTCCATGTTCCAGGAACTTTTGAACTCACTTTTGCCGCTTCAAAACTCCAAAAAACCGGAAAATATGCTTCAATTATCGTGATTGGATGCGTAATTCAAGGTGATACACCACATTTTGATTATGTTTGTCAAGGTGTAACTCAAGGTATCACACAGATCAATGCGGAGGCTGTATGTCCTGTGATATTCAGTGTGTTAACTACACTTACAATGCAGCAGGCAACCGATAGAGCAGGTGGCTGTTTAGGTAATAAAGGTATAGAAGGTGCAGTTACTGCGTTAAAAATGGTAAAAATATTTGGTAATATCAAATAATTGTTGTAACTTTGCACTCGCAATTCGGGGATGACCTGATTGTGGTAATGGGCAGTTACCAGAGTGGCCAAATGGGGCTGACTGTAACTCAGCTGTCTTTCGACTTCGGTGGTTCGAATCCATCACTGCCCACGAACGAAAGTTCAAATTTTCGGATAAGCGGAATTTTTGTGGTAAACGAGAGTCTAACAGAAATCTTGCAAAATCTTGAAAAAAAAATTGCGGAAGTAGCTCAGTTGATAGAGCATTAGCCTTCCAAGCTGAGGGTCGCGGGTTTGAGCCCCGTCTTCCGCTCAAAAAGACAGATAATTACATGTGAATTATCTGTCTTTTTTTTATTGCTAAATATTAATTTATTATAAAAAAATAATGCATACTATAGTATGCATTATTTATATTAGAATAGACCAATAATTTTATCATCAATAACATCCATTGCACCTGCAGCTGGTGATTTTGGTAATCCGGGCATTGTCATAATGTCGCCCATAAGTGCAACAATAAAACCAGCTCCAATAGAAGGTTTAAATTCACGAACTGTGACAACAAATCCATGGGGGCGACCTAGTAACTTAGCATTATCCGATAAAGAATATTGAGTTTTAGCAACACAAATAGGCAACTTATCCCACCCATTTTCTTCAAAAGTTTTAATTTGCTTGTTGGCGGTAGGGGAGTATTCTACAGCATCAGCACCATAAATCTCTTTTGCTATAATATTTAATTTCTCTTTTATAGGTAAATTAATATCATATAGGTGATGAAAATGAGAACAACCATCATTTTGTTCTATTTTTCGAATAACTTTATGAGCCAAATCTTCACCACCTTCCCCTCCTTTTGCCCATACTTCGGTTAGACTTATTTCATGACAATTAGCTTCTGCCCAATTGAGTAAGGTGTTAATTTCGTCATCTGTGTCATTTATAAATCGATTTACAGCAATAACATAAGGAACTCCAAATTTTTTCACATTTTCAATGTGTTTGTTCAGATTTTCAATGCCTTGTAATAATGCGTCAATATTTTCTTTGCCTAAATCAGTTTTGGTAACTCCTCCGTGCATTTTAAGAGCTCGGATTGTAGCAACAATAACAACACAACTAGGGGCAAAACCAGCATATCTAGCTTTTATGTCCATAAATTTTTCTGCGCCTAAATCTGCTCCAAAGCCAGCTTCTGTTACGACATAATCAGCTAATTTGCGAGCTATTTGAGTCGCAATAATAGAGTTACATCCATGGGCTATATTAGCAAATGGGCCACCATGTATGAATGCAGGATTTCCCTCAAGAGTTTGTACCATATTAGGCTTAATTGCATCTCTCATAATCATTGCTACCGCACCAGCGCAGTTAAGGTCTGCTATTGTAATTGGACTTTTATCATAGCGATAAGCAATAACACATTTGCCAAGTTTTTCCTTGAAATCTTCCATGTCTCGAGCTAAGCACATAATTGCCATAATCTCAGACGCAACTGTGATATCGAAATGATCCTCACGAGGAATACCTTGCAAAGGACCACCAAGTCCTATTGTTATATTGCGTAAAGAGCGATCATTCATGTCCATGCAACGATGCCAAACAATGCGAGTGGGATTGATATTTAGTTGATTTCCTTGATAAATATGATTATCAATAAGTGCTGCGACAAGATTATTTGCCGTTGTAATAGCATGTAAATCACCTGTGAAATGCAGATTTATATCTTCCATAGGTATCACTTGTGCATAGCCGCCCCCAGCAGCACCTCCTTTAACCCCCATTACAGGACCAAGTGATGGTTCGCGTAGTGCAACTAGAGTTTGATGACCTAATCGATTCATTGCATCTGTAAGACCAATTGTTACTGTCGATTTTCCTTCTCCTGCTGGCGTGGGATTAATAGCTGTAACTAAAATAACTTTACCTTGTTTGTTAAAACGTTCATCTATTGAATTAAGACGAACCTTGCATTTATATGGACCATAGTATTCAATATCTTCAGGGGATAATCCAATCTTTGCTGCTATATGTTTAATTTTTTCTGGTTGTGCTGCTTGAGCAATTTCTAAGTCTGTCATAATAATTTAGTTTTTAATGGTTAATGATATTTAGTTTCTAATAGGGAATAGATAAGCTAAGGATAATGTAATATTTTGGTTTGTAGATGTTTTAAAATATTCACTGGCAGAATTGCCAAATATATTATTTAAACCAAAATTATATCTTGCATCAATAGTGTATATACCATATTTAGTGTTAAGTTCAAAACCTAGTCCTCCAACAAGACCATAGTCAAATCGATTTTTAACAAGAAGATTATGTTGTTGTTCTGTAGAAATAATAGTTTTATCTTGTATTAAATATGCAACTTCTGGGCCTAGATCTATAAAGAAGCGGAAAAGTTTTTGCCCAAAAGTGATATGTGTCATAAGTGGAAGTTCTATATAGTCTAAACGACGATGTCCGTTAATGTCCTTAAAACCTTTCTGAGAATAATTTAATTCAACCTTTAAACCAAAGTATTTTTCTGATACCATTCGAAATTGTGCTCCAACATGATATGTTATAGGTAGGGTAGATTGTTGTATTGATGGATTGAATTGTACCATCGACAATGTAGCCCCCCCTCTTATACCTATTGCATGCTCTTGATAATCATTTTGAGCAAGGAGATAATTGGTTATTATACAAACTAATATGATTAGATATATTCTTTTCATATTATTCTATTTTATATCTTTTATTATTCCATTATTCCAAAAAAGAATATAGTACTTGGTATTAAGCCAACGACCATTTGTAAAGTTAAAGATAGGTTGAGTTTGAAGATAATCTGATTTCGAGTAATCCGTATTAAATGTCAAACCATATTCTGAAATAGATAGTTCGTTAAGTGCAAATGTCGTTATGTCATAACCTAATAAATCATATTGTACATCAATTGTTTGTTTACGTACACCAAACCATAATTTGTAGTTGTTCTTGTATCTGTCTGTAATATTTGGGTTGAATAATGAATAATAATATACTTGTGGATATTTTTTTATGATATTTATACCCCAATCTTCAAATCCCCAAACTTTGAGTGTTGGTATATTGTATTGATTAAGACTATCTAATATATGTGCAACATCATTTATTTTAGATGATCCAAGAACAATAATTGTTGTATCAGATGAGATATTCTTAATTAATTTTTGATCGAATTGATTTTTTATTGTGATTTCTTTAAAGTCTTTGTTACGTGTTAATAATTCATTTTTGAGATGATTTGTGAATTGCCCCCCCTTGTTTGTACAATTTTCAAAATTAACTAATATATATTTATAATTATGAGAATTTAATAAATTGTTAGAAATGGTAGTAAATAAAGTAGTATTCGTTGGATTGAACTGTAGTAGTTTATCATGGTGATATATACTATCTATTTTATTTGAAAATGGAACTATTGTTACAATGCTGTTTTCTTTGCTAAATGTTAAAACTTTATCTAATTGGGTTGAATAAGCT
Source organism: Candidatus Aphodosoma sp. (assembly GCA_045635445.1). GTDB lineage: Bacteria > Bacteroidota > Bacteroidia > Bacteroidales > Paludibacteraceae > Aphodosoma. Next base: position 19,261 of record JAZRCE010000014.1, on the reverse strand, counting down.
GGCCCTATAATTATATCTATATTTTTATCTTTAATATCTTGAAGTATAGAGTCTATCTTTTGATTATTCTTTTGTATGTTATACGTGAAAATATTTGCTGATTTACCATTGTTTTTAGCTTCTTGCATAGCTAATAACGAACCACGATAGAATTCAACAAAACGTCTGTAACTATCGTCTCGTGTTGATTCTGGTAGTAATGGAAGTAGATATGCTATGTTTAGGTTTGTGTTGTTTGTATTAATAGTTATCGGATTTATAACAGAATCTGTTTGTGGGTTTTCTATTTTAGTGTCTTGTAAGTCTTTTGTTTCATTTTCTTTGTGTATTGATGCATTATTCTCCCCTTTTTTATCTTGAATATTATTCCCATTATTTACAGGTTGATCTGTGCTTTTTTTTATTATAATAGAGGATCCAGCCTTAAGACCATCTTTTAATTCAGGATTTAATTCAATAAGGTCGTGAATAGCAACATTATATTTCTTTGATATAGAAAAAAGTGTTTCCTTTTTTTCTACAACATGAATAATGTCTTCTACTTTTGATAATTCGTTTTCGTTAGGAGTAGTGCATTGAGTTGCTTGAGAATCTACTTGTTTTGGTTTATTTAATGAGATAATCAAAGTGTCTCCTATTTGTAGCACTTTTTTTGCCGCTGGGTTTAATGTAATTAAACTATCTACATGAACATTATACATTTTAGATATGCTATATAATGTTTGTTTTGCTTCAACTATGTGTATTGTTGAAGCACTACTTATTGCATTGTCATTTTTTTCAAATATAGGAATTAATATTTTATCACCAACTTTTATATTTGTCGATAAATTTTGATTTGCTATATGTAGATCAGTTTGTTTTATACCAAATTTTTTAGCTATAGCCAACAACCCATCTCCAGGATTGATTGTATATTCATAATATTTTTGTCCATTTTTTTCAATTATTGGATAGTTGGTTTGGGCAAAGCAGAAAGTAAAACAAATAATACTCAATGCACATAAAATTAATTTTTTCATATTTCTATATATTTTTAGTCACATAATGCATATAAATCACCTCTAGGGTTTATTAGCATTGTTGGGTTTGAGGTTTCAATTAATATTTTTCTTTCTTTAGGACCAAAGATTATGTCATCAAGGCCATAGTCTCTTGATGCCGATATAATTAGAATAGAGTTTTTGGTTGCTTTCGTTGTTCTGCAAGCTTCTAATTCTATTAAACTGCTATTTTTTTTCCCTTTTATTATTGTGTATTGTAAGTTAAAAGAATTAAATAAAATAGTAATGGTTTCTATATTCATAGCAGCTTTTGTTCCATAATCATTTGGCTGATAAATTATTGTGTCGCAGCGAAAATGTCGAGCAAAAGAAGATGCATATGGACCTTTTTCTCTCTCTTCCTCAAGATTTGTTATGGGCAATATAATATTTTCAATATTAAAATCCTTTTCAATATCATTCTTAACAAATATATATGGAATGCGTAATTCTCGACATTTGTTTAAGTAGTATTGTATATCTTTAGATCTGTTTAGGCCAATGACCAATAGAGCAGCATCCTCTTTCTCTATATAATTGTTTATATCATCTAGTTCATAAAAGGAGACTTCTCGAATTGCAAAATTCATTCTAGAAGCAATAAGTTGTGCTATTATTTCACTTGTACGTTGTTCGTTATGTATTACGAATATAGGCCGCATTATTAGTTGTTTAAATTGTTTTATACTATTTTTTTTCTTCTAGATTTTGTTTTTTACGTTTATTCTTTTTTTCTTCTTGTTCTTGTGCTTTTAATTCTTTCTTGTGTTTATCTATTTCTGCTTGAGTTAATCTTTGTGGTTGTCTGAATATGTCTTCCTTTGAAATAGGTCTAATATCTATTTGCCAAGTGAAATTTGGCAGATATAGTAAGTTTTTTTTGATTTGAGACATAGGGTACATTACTGCAGTTGGTGACGGATATACATTAAATCTTTCTAATTTTCCCTCAAGAAAATATATTGTCATATAACTGCTTTTTATTGTATTTAGCCCGATTAATTCACCCTGGTCATTGGGATAGAATATTGATTCAACATTGCTAGATATCTGCACCATGTCTAACTCCTCATTAACTATATATGCCATGATTTCTTTTCCTGCTACTTGATTATAGTGGATAGTGTCTTCTTCTTGAATCATTATAGCATTATTAACAATATGTATCCTATCTATCTCTCCATTTTTAGGATATATATGTATAGTGTCGCCTGTTATTTGTTGTTCTTCATTCCATATTATAGGCATTTGCATTAAGTGGAGTATAGAATCACCAGAGAAAAAGGTTAAGGAATCGCATACACTTTGAAAGGTATTATTATAAAGGCGCACATTGTGATATGCAAGTACCATTTTCTCATTGTCGCCATGAGCAAAAGAAAATAAAGTGTCACCATGTATGTAGGTTGTATCCTTTTGCGAATATTCTATCATCATAGCAGAGTCTGTAACTAAACCAATTTCGCCATCTTCTTTGTAATATCCATAATGACCATATAATCTTGTTTTTTTTAGAGAGTCAATCAACTCAACATTATGAAAAGCTTCTCCTATCCCCATCAATTTATCATAGAATATAGTATCCCCTTTTAGTTGTTTCCCTTCTCCATGATTAATTAATGGCGTTTTCAATAATTGTGATTTATCATTTATGCTATTATACCACCCTAATTCAGAGTATATTATTGTACTATCCGAGTGATATATATATGTCGGACCTAGAATCGTTGCTATTTTTGTTTCTGTATTATAAATTAGAGTATCGCTCTCTAGTGTTGATTTATTATTTTCTCCAATAATATCATATTTGAATTCAGCAATTTTTGTATCAGCGTGGTAATAACCATGCTCTGAAACTAATGTATTTAGTGAATCTACTAATTTTCCTCCACATCTGTAGTATCCTAAATTTTTAGTTCTATCATATATTAGTGTGTCTGTGTAAAGAGTGACTTCTCCATTTATCATTTTTACATCTCGGTGTAATTCTGCAATACGTGTATTGCCATCATAATTTAGATTTTTTGAATATATTTCAATAGAGTCACCTTGTTCTATTTTTATATTACCAAAAGCAATGAATGAGTTATTTGCTTGGTTCATATGAGCTGAATCGCAATAGAGATAAATATCATCATGTCGTAATACAACATCCCCAACAAGAACCTGAATGTCAGGTAGATTTTCATTGTCGAATTTAATTAAATCACTGCGTTCTAGATATATAAGAGTTTGTTTCCCTGTTTTTGTTGCTGTTTGTGTTGGCCCCTTTGATATTTCTGTTTTGGGACGAGTTTTGTTGTTCCCTTTCTCTGTTTTTTTTTTCTCGTTGTTCTCTGTTTGAGGTTTAGAAGGCATCTTAATGAGCTCTGTTGCTATTTGAGCATAAATAATATTACTGCTCAGTAATAATATTAAAATCATTACTGGCAGTAATATTGCTTTGTTTTGTAAATATTTGAAAATTATTTTTTTATCCATTCCTTAAATTCAAAATCGCAGTCACGCCATTCTGGGGCAATATATATGTACGTGTCAGATATTTTTTTCTTTAACCACTCTTTGATAGTTTTTTCTTTAATTTGACTTTCACACATATTTTTTAATATTTGAAAGTCATCAGTTAAATTGGCTTTGTGACTAGGTATGTGATTCTTAAGTTTAACAATGGCATACACTTCTCGGCCTAATTTTTGAGAAAACATTGCAAATGGTTCAGATATTTCTCCGGGTTTCATTTTATAAATTAATTTTGCAATTTCAGGAGGTAAATCTTGAAACTCAAATTTTGCAGATCCACTTTTTTGATTAGTCATCAAACCATTATTCATTTTTGTGTCTTTGTCCGATGACATCAATGAAGCTGCTGCTTCAAATGATATTTTTTCTGTTCGTATATCTGTTGCTATGCTGTCTAATGTGTTGAGTGTTCTGATTTTTATATCGCTTGTTATCTTAGGTCTCAATAATATATGACGACAATTTACTCTGTCATCCCTTTTTTCTATAAGTTGTATAATATGAAAACCAAATTCAGTCTCGATAACACGACTTATACTACCTGGTTCTGTTAAGGCAAATGCAGTATTGGCAAATTCAGGCACAAATGTACCTCTCCCAGCAAAACCTAATTCCCCTCCCTGTTTTGCACTTTCCGTATCATCTGAATATAGACGTGCTAACATAGAAAAATCAGCTTCTCCTTTTGTTACTCGTTCGGCATATTCTCTTAATCTATTCTTAGTTGCTTCTATTACTTCTTCTGGAATAGGTGGTTCAATAGTAATAATTTGTACTTCAACTTGTGCCGGAATAGTAGGTATAGAGTCTTGGGATAGTTTTGAATAGAATCGACGAACATCAGCAGGTGTAACTTTCACATTTTGCACCAAAGAATACTGGACTTGTTGTACTAATGTTTGATCAGCAACAGTTTGTCGCATTTCGTCTTTTATTTCAGAATAACTTTTGCGATAGTATTCTTCTAACTTTTCGCGAGAACCAATTTGACGTATAAAGAAGTTCATTTGTGAATTGACTTGACTTTCCACTTGACCTTCATTTACTTCAATACTATCTATTTTTGCTTGGTGGATGAATAGTTTCTGTATAGCTATTTGTTCTGGTATGATACAATATGGGTCTCCTTGAATACGTTGACCTTCATACTGAGCTCTAATTCTTTCCTGTTCGATGTCAGATCTGAGTATGGCTTCGTCACCTACAACCCAAACAACACCATCAATCATATTCTTTTCTTGGCAAAAAGAAAATATTGATAATAACAAAGTCAATAAAATCAAATTGAACTTTTTCATAATCTAATTACTCTTGATTTTTTATTTTAATTTGTCCGTGTTTTATTCCGTAATTATACAATTCTTTACCAAAATTATTTAGATAATCCATTTTCTGTTGATCGTATAACACATGTTTAACATCCTCCTTTATAAATTCAAAAGGAGCGATTTCTCCAATATTCATATAGTCCGTTATACTTATAAAAGTTGTATGCAAACTATCTTTGTGCTCATATTGTCCGATTTTTGTAATATTTATTGTCTTTTCATCTATTACATTGTTGATAGGCATCCAATTCTCAATAAATAGTACATAATTAGTAGCATATTGAAGCGCATATTTTTCTATCTCTTCCAAATTATCATTAAGTTTCTTGAATTTATTCTGAATTTTATCCGTTTTTATATTGTTAGGTAAAGTTATACTTGCCCCTTTTATAATAACGTTTTCGAGTATAAATGCCTCTTTATGCGTGTTGTAGAATTCTAGTGCTTCTTCATCTGTTGGTATATCTATTTTTTGATTGACCATTTCTTGTTGATAATTGTGTGTTATTAAACGTTGACGATAATCTTCGACCATTTTATTTATTTCTTCTAGGTTTGAAATATTACGTTCAGCATTTTTTAACATCAATACGTTCGTTGCCCAACGTTGAATATAAGACTCAATAATAGCTGCACTATCAGTACTATTAGTCCCTTGAGGAACTAAATTATTGATATCGTCTTTATAGAGATATTTATCTTCAACAATAGCAACTATATCATCATTTTCGTATTGTTCTATCTGTTTTTCAATATACGAGCACGAAGTAAGAATCACTATGTTTATTATCAACATAAAAAGTTTTTGTTTCATCTTATCTTAATGTATTTAATACTTCTTGGTTTATTACAACAACGTATTTATTGCGAAGTTTTTCAATCCATTTTTTTTCGAGATATGCTTGATAATCAGCAGTGATGGCTCCACGTACATCAGTATAAGTTTTTGGCTTTTTCAATATTTTACCAACGATAACAACAATTGGCAATTCTGGATCTATTTCTGCATCAGCAAATCTACTTTCAATATCAAATTCTGTAGCATCTATATAGCAATTTTCCCCTTCTTTCCATAAACCACGTTCTACAATAGCATAGGTTATAGAATCATTGTTTACTTGCGTGCGAATATAGTTCATCACAGAATCAGGATTCATTTTTTTAATTGTCTTTTGCAATTTCTTTGCAGTCTCTGTATCTTTGCATTTTATAACAAATCCCTTATATCGTGGAGTTTCCCACGTATAATTTTTCTTGTTTTGTTTGAAATATTTTTCCAATCCTTCTGTATCTTTAATCGCTTTTTCCCATACTTCGCGGTTTGATATTTCAAACAATAAAATTCCGTCGTGGTATTCTCTCATTAGGTTCGCAAAGTCAATATATTTTTTTTCTAATTGCGAATCTTCATATTGCATTAGTTTAATCTCAATGATTTGTTCTACTTTTGCGTCTACATCTGTGCCTAATGCTTTAGTAGTAACATAATAAGTAATAAATTCGCTTGTAAGTATTGATTGATTTGCATAGGTAATAAGTTTTCCTTCTTGTTGTTTGCAATTAATCAATAAAAGTGAATCATTATCAGCATATTGTTCAACTAATTTCTTTACTCTATTTAGTTCTGAAATATCAACTTTAACATCATACTCTGATTTTAGTTTGTTTATAAATGATACTTTTGCAGCGGTACCACGATCGTCATATTGCATCATACGCTGAATATCCCCTTTTTTCTTTTCAAAAGAATCAACACCTCGTTTATCCTTAACATAGATAATATGCCAACCGAATTGGGTTTTTATAATCTCAGAAGTTTCGCCTGCATTCAAAGAAAATGCAGCTTTCTCGAATTCTTTTACCATACGTCCAATTCCAAACCAACCAAGATCGCCACCTTTCTGTGCTGATGGTTTATCATCACTTAATTCTTTTGCTAAAGTGGCAAAGTCTTCACCTGCATCAAGGCGTTTTTTTATTTCTACAATTTCATTATATTTTTTCTCTTGCATTTCTTTTGGCATACGGTCATTGCTTATTTTCATGATATGACTAGCATTCACTTGACCCAATGCCGGGCGACGATTGTGTACTTTGATAATATGGTATCCAAAGTCAGATCTGACAGGATTAGAAATCTCATTTATAGGCAATTCATACATGGCTTTTTCAAATGGCCATACTAATTGCAATGCGGTAAACCAACCAAGATAGCCATGATTACGAATAACTGATTGATCGGCAGAGACCTCATCTGCTACTTTAGCAAAATCTTCGCCTTTTTTTAAACGTGCAATCACATTAAGGGCTTGATTATAGGCGTCTAAAGTATCTTCTCCTTCTGTTGTTTTTATCAAGATATGGCTAACCTCACAGTCTTGACTAAAATGGCTATAAGCCTCTTGGTATAAAGCCTCTTCCAATTCAGAGTCAGTTAAATACGGTTTTGCCAATTGTTTGCGATAACCATTTAATTCACGTTTGAATGCTGGAGTTGTATCAATACCTAAAGTTTTCGCTTCGGCTACCTTAAGCTTGAAATTTATAAATAATTCTACATATTCATCTAATGTTTTTTTGTCAATAGCATTATCACCATTGTTTTTGTTGTAGATGTATTCAAATTCTGTTTTGGTTATAGGTTCACCGTTGATAGTCATCAACACCTCTTCTTGAGCCGATAGTTGCACAGCTCCAATAAGAGCCAACGTTGCAATGATTAATTTTTTCATAGTTCTATATTAGTTTTTTTTATTTTTTCTTTTACTTTGTCCCAAGAGCATCAACCAAGATACTCTTGGGTATTTCTATTTCTAAAATGAGTAATGAATTCTCAATACTCAAATTTTAATTTTAAATTTAAATCAAAGAGTTACCTGTCATATCTGCAGGAGTTTCAATGCCCATCACTTTCAATATCGATGGAGCCACGTCTGCCAAAATACCATCTTTCACTTCGCCTTTGTATGTGTCTGATACGAATACAAATGGCACTGGGTTCAACGAGTGTGCTGTATTAGCCGAACCATCAGCATTCATTGCATTGTCTGCATTGCCGTGGTCTGCAATAATAATAGTTTGATATCCGTGAGCACGGGCAGTTTCCACCACTTGTTCTACGCATTTATCAATTGTAACCACTGCTTTTTCAATTGCTTCATATACACCAGTGTGACCAACCATATCGCCATTTGCAAAGTTCACAATTGCCAAATCGTAAGTCTCTTTAGCCAATTCTGCCGCAAGCGCATCTGCCACTTCGAATGCCGACATCTCAGGTTGCAAATCGTATGTAGCCACTTTAGGCGAGTTAATCAAAATACGGTCTTCGTTTTCGTATGGAGTTTCACGACCACCATTGAGGAAGAACGTAACGTGAGCATATTTTTCAGTTTCAGCAATGTGCAACTGACGTGCGCCAGCTTTCGACACCACTTCGCCCAATGTGTTTTCCACATTCTCTTTGTCGAAAATAATATTTACACCTGTAAATGAAGCATCGTATGGAGTCATACAGTAGTAGTCCAACTTCAATGTTTTCATTCCCTCTTCTGGCATATCTTTTTGAGTCAACACTTGAGTCAATTCTTTAGCACGGTCGTTGCGATAGTTGAAGAAAATCACCACGTCGCCATCTTTGATAGTAGCCACTGGTCGTCCTTCGCCATCTACGTGTACGATAGGTTTGATGAACTCATCAGTCACCTCATTGTCATATGATTTTTGTACAGCGTCAACAGTATTCACCGTAGCTTCACCCACGCCATTCACCAACAAATCATAAGCAATTTTCACGCGTTCCCAACGTTTGTCTCGGTCCATAGCATAGTAGCGACCAATGATAGATGCAATCTTACCTCCAGTAGTAGCCAAATGTTCTTCCAATTGAGCAATAAAACCTTTACCCGAACGAGGGTCAGTATCACGACCATCCATAAAGCAGTGAACATAGTGGTTAGCCAAACCATAATGTTTTGCAATATCGCACAATTTAAATAAGTGAACCAACGAAGAGTGCACACCACCATCTGAAGTCAATCCCATAAAGTGAACATCACCGCCATTAGCTTTAGCAAACTCAAACGCCTTTTTAATAGCTTTATTTTCAAGAATAGAATTATCCGCACAAGCGCGATTGATTTTCACCAAGTCTTGATACACAATGCGACCAGCGCCAATATTCAAGTGACCTACTTCCGAGTTACCCATTTGTCCATCAGGAAGTCCTACATATTCGCCCGATGCTTGTAGCTGAGAATGAGGATATTTAGCCAACAAAGAGTCCCAATAAGGAGTTGGCATTTGTGCAATTACGTCAGATTTTGTTCCATTACCGATTCCCCATCCATCGAGAATCATCAAAAGTGCTTTATTCATATTTCTAATACTAAGTGTTAAATGGCAGTATTACAACGAATTAACCGCCTAAATATTGAGTTAATAATTGATTTTGTTTTATGTATAATATAACACGCAAAGATAATAAAAAATATTTGAATATCCAAATTCAAATATTGCTAAAAAATCTAAAAAATACCAATTCAAATCAACTTTCCTAAACTCTATATTTTCCTTACCTTCTTCTTACCTTCTTCATAGGATAACCTTACTTTCACCTTACCTTTGCAATAAAAAATAAGGACAACCTCATCCCGAAGTTGTCCTTATCTTCTGTATACCCGGAGGGGCTCGAACCCTCGACCCATTGATTAAGAGTCAATTGCTCTACCAACTGAGCTACGGATACATCCCTTTATTTTTGCGACTGCAAAGTTACTGCTTTTTTCTGATATAACAAAATGTTTTTTGTTATTTTTTATACCAAGAAAATTAATTAATAATATTTAGTTAATCGAAACTATATTATCATTTTTACTACAATTTAGAAAAAAATAATTTTATTATTTCTAAAAAAATATGTATCTTTGCAAAATAAACTATGATACGCAATGAAAATATAGATTCAGTTAAATTTTGGCTAATAACTTTAGTCATTATAGGCCACGTATTTTCACAAAACCAATTTTCTCCAATAAATACCTGTACAATTGTATGGCATTGGATATACATGTTCCATATGCCATTTTTATTTTCTTATCAGGTTATTTTTCTTGTAAGAAAGATAATAAATCATTTTTTCTAAGTTGCTGGAAACTAACAGAACCATTGTTAATTTTTCAACTAATCATTCGTTCCTTCCAATTTATCATATCAGGTACAATATCAGTAAGTAGTATGCTAACTCCATGGTGGGTTCTATGGTATTTGCTTAGTTTACTCTATTGGAGGACAATACTTCAAATTATTCCTAATAAAATACTCAACAATAAAAAACTAGTTTTACTATGTGCATTCTGTATAGGCCTACTTGCTGGTTTTTTACCATTTAATAGATTATTATCTTTACAATGAACATTTTCTTTTATGCCATTCTTTTTTATAGGGTACTATATGAGAGGTAAAAATTTATTCCTTCCTTCAAAATATAAAATAGTATGCGCTTTATTTTTATTATTTACTATTTTAATACCAATATTTTTCCCACAATACCTAGGCGATTTAAATCAAGCTGAACCTTATAATAACCCATTTTATGTATATTGTAGAATATTAATTTATGGATTAAGCATCCCTATGTCTATTGCATTTATGAATTTATGCCCTACAAATATGTGGATTGCTAAACAAGGTAAATTAACAATACAATATTACATCTATCACGCTTTTATCATCTATATATTAATGAAGATTGTTACTAAATTTGGATTACCAACATCATTTGGTGCCGCTATAGCATATGTTTTGCTAATTATGATAGTAATCGGTTTACTTTTAAAAATACCATTATTCTCAAAACTTACTAACCCCTCTCTATTTTTCAAGAAAAACTAAAACATATATTTTTTTGTTTAGTTAATTCTCAATTTGTCACCATTTTCATCAACATCCACCACAACCTTATCTCTATTCATTTTGCCTACAGCAAGCATCTATTCTACAATCAAATCTTCCAAATGAGTCTGTATCGAGCGTTGCAATGGACGCGCACCATATTGTTTATCAAAACCCTTATCAGCCAAGAAATTCACTGCAGCATCCGACACCTCCAACTCAAAACCTAAATTTTCGCAACGTGCCTTAAATTTATCCAATTCAAGATTGATAATTTGATTTATATCATTACGCGTCAATTGGTTAAAGTTGATTATTTCGTCAATACGATTGAGGAATTCAGGTGCAAATGTTTTTTCTAATGCTTTGCGTGTTACTGCATGAGCATATTCTTGATTGTCAGTTTTATCCGCAGTTGCAAATCCTACACCACGTCCAAAGTCTTTTAATTGGCGTGTGCCAGCATTAGAGGTCATAATTATCACTGTATTTTTGAAGTCTATTTTACGACCCAAACCATCAGTAATAAAGCCTTCGTCGAGTAATTGCAACAATATGTTATATACTTCTGAATTAGCCTTTTCTATCTCGTCAAATAGCACGATAGAGTAGGGTTTACGGCGTATTTTTTCAGTCAATTGTCCACCTTGCTCGTAACCAACATATCCCGGAGGCGCACCCACTAATCTCGATACTGAGAATTTCTCCATAAATTCGCTCATGTCTATACGCACCAACGCATCTACTGAGCCAAACATATATTCAGCCAATTTCTTAGCCAACAATGTTTTACCTACTCCAGTAGGACCAAGGAATATAAACGACCCGATTGGCTTGTTAGGATCTTTCAATCCTACACGACTGCGACGGATGGCACGTACAACTTTTTGTACTGCATCATCTTGTCCAATCACTTGTCCGCGCAATGCTTCTCCCATTTTCAGCAGTCTCTCATTTTCGCTTTCGGCAATGCGTGTGAGTGGCACTCCTGCCATATTTGATATAGTGGCAGTTATGTCATCGCCAGTCACTTCCACTCGATTCTCTTTATTCTCCGCCAACCACTGTTTTTTCTCTAGTTCAAGTTGTGAAGCAAGTGTTGCCACTTGATCGCGATATTTAGCTGCAAGTTCAAAATCTTGACGCAATACAGCCTCTTTTTTCAAACCATCAAACTCGGTAATATTGTTTTCAAGTTCTTCAATATGAGCAGGTACGCTAAGGTTGGTCAAGTGCATGCGCGCTCCTGCCTCATCCATTGCATCTATCGCCTTGTCGGGGAATGAGCGGTCTGTAATGTATCTCTCTGTCAGATTTACACACAACTCCAAAGCCTCATCTGTGTAACGCACCTGATGGTGATCTTCATAGCGGTCTTTGATATTGCGCAATATCTGCAATGTCTCCTTTTTTGTCGTAGCTTCAACCAATATTTTTTGAAAACGGCGTTCTAACGCCCCATCTTTCTCAATAGATTGGCGATATTCGTTCAATGTAGTAGCACCGATACATTGAAATTTGCCTCTTGATAAAGCTGGTTTCAACATATTTGCAGTATCGAGCGATCCAGTAGTAGCACCAGCACCTACAATCGTATGTATCTCATCTATAAAGAGTATGATGTTGGGGTTAGCTTCCAATTCGTTCATCACCGATTTCAATCTCTCTTCGAATTGTCCACGATATTTTGTACCTGCAAGCATAGCAGCTAAATCGAGTGAAACAATCTTTTTATCAAATAGAGCACGAGGTACTTGTCGGTTTGCAATACGTGTAGCCAGTCCTTCTACAATGGCCGATTTACCCACACCAGGTTCGCCTATTAACACAGGATTATTCTTCTTGCGGCGACTTAAGATTTGTATTGTGCGTTGAATTTCGTTTTCGCGTCCAACCACTGGGTCCAATTCTCCTTCGACTGCAGCTTTTGATAAATCGCGTGAGAAATTATCTAGCGCTGGTGTAGCCGAGTTCTGATTAGTTGGAAGTGTCGTAATCTTATCACTAGTATTTGTGTTTTGTTGACGAGGCATATCGTCTTCTTCATCTTCTAGATCGTCATCGCTGTCATATACCGAGCCAAGTTTGTTTTGCGGTATATTATTGTTGGTTAATGCTTTGAATTTATCATATGTAATGTCCATTTCTCCAAACAGTTTCATCAACTCCGATTCTTTTTGGCGCAATATTGCCATTATGAAATGATAAGTATGCACATTAGGAGAATTAGATAAACGAGCTTCGAGATTTGCCAATAATAATAGTGATTCTGTAGTTCTATGTAGTGATGTTTCATTACCTCCTACAACTTCAGCATTTTTAATTTCCTCTAATTTCTTTTTTAAAAGATTCAGATTTACCCCTAATCTAATTAGTATATTTAGAGCAGAACAATCTGTCAATCGCATTAATCCAAGTATTATATGATTAGGAAATATTTGTTTATCTCCTAATCTTTCTCTCTCGCCATTACTGAATTCAATGGCATCATGCATATTTGTTGTTATATTATTGCTTAAATTCATTCTAACATAATTAAAAATTAATAACTACAAAAAAAAGACTAACTGTAAGAATAAATTGTTAATTATTAATTGTTTGTTGTTGATTATTTAAAATCCGTTGTAAAGTATTTTTAATCTCATTGGAGATGTTGAGTTTTTTCCACTACGAATAGTTGTTGCTGCCAATTGAGTCAAAGGTTTTATGTTTGTTACCGATGTTGTACTAGTTGTTGATGATGTTGCTGTTTGTATATTTACTGGCATTAATATCATTTCTATGACATCGTCTTCATTGACAGTCTTATTGCGAAGATATTTTGTGATAAAATAAGCTAAATCTAATTTATATCCTCCCTTAGTTACATTGTAATTTGCAATGATTGCAGTTGTATCTGTCGCTGTTGGAACGGTATTATATTTTATGAAGTCATCAAATTGTTCGGTAGTTAGTGCAAGTAAATAGTATGGTAATCCCATATATGTGTCAGAATCTTCATAGTTAATAGTTTCAATTAAAATTTCAGCAGCGTTGATATTTAATTGTTGGTTTCCTATTTTGTCATAAATGCGTTTACTCATTTTTCCAATTGGTATGCGTATTTTAGGATATATGCCTGCTGCTGATTTGATATAATTTATGCTATCATCACAAACTGCAATATTTTCAATATTTGGATGTGTGAATTTGTTTAATTGTCTTACTTCCTTATTTGAAGGGTATACGATAGATGTATTGACTATTGTATCTTTACCGTTTTTTTGATAAGTATAGTGATAATATAAATGCATGCTTATCTGATTGAAATTAATCAATGTTGATGAACCATACCTTGTTGTTATGTATAGTCCTTTAAATTCATTTAAAAAGGCAGATTCGTTTTTGTATACATCTTGAGGCATGTTGAAGAATCTTTTTAATTGAACTTCACTAAACTTATATCTAACGTATGGTGTTTTTGCAGTGTCTTCTTGTACTGAGTCCGCGCGCGATAAGTCAATAGAAGTCATTAAACGTTTACCCATAAGAATTGTGGAATCACAGAAATCTCCTATTTCTAAATTTGATAAATATTGAGTGTTATAATCAATTGTTTGCTTATTTATTTCATAAACACTAAATTCTAATGGTGCATATGGCGAACCAAACCAACTATTATAATACATCATTAGTACTAATGAGTCTGGTTGAGGGTTATATTTAGCTTCTGGAAACTTGTAGTCAATAGGAGGTGCAATTTGTATTAATAATTCAGCTTTAGTTGTACCATATTTTGCACTATAAAATTCTCCTAAAATCATAGAGTCTGCTTGTGCCGAAATAGCAGGGATATAATAGTTCTCGCTCTCTATTATGAATGTGTCACTTTCTACTATTATTTCATCCTCTTGTGGTTTTATCTCAACGCCAACCGATTCATCTTTGTTGCAAGAAATAATAAAGAAAGCTAATGCGACTACAAAATATATGTATAATTTTTTCATTATTTAACTTTTTTTGTTTATAAATATATTAAAAGGGAATTAACATAATGTATAACTCCCTCTTTTATATGTACGTATTATTCGTTATCTTCGTTATTTAGTTTTGGGTATATGCTCGTGAAAAAATTCCAATAGTTTTCATCTCTTTCTTCTGTCGAATATGGTAAGAATGGGATATCTTTCTCTGCTATATAACGTTCTAAATCCTCTGTTATTGTTTCAGAGGCACAAATAATTGCATCAGAATGATTGATTGCTAATTTATGAAGAGTGTCGGTATTGAAAGTTTCACCCTTTAAGGCCTCAACATCTTTTCTTTCTATTTCGTCAAATAAAACACGCTCATCGAAACCTTCTCTTATTTTGCATTCAAAACTATCTTTATATATAGAATAGATAATTTTTGAATTAGCAAAGAATGGGTCAGACGCATAAGATTTTTTTATATATATAGGTGCTAACGCTGCAATCCAACCATGAATATGGATGATGTCTGGAGTCCAACGCAATTTCTTTATGGTTTCTAAAACACTACGTACATAAAAAATACCACGTTCATCATTATCATTGAAATAATTGCCTTCTTTGTCTTTTGCGATGCCATGACGATGAAAGAAATCTTCGTTGTCAATGAAATATACTTGCATCCTAGTGCCTTGTATCGTTGCAACTTTAATGATTAACGGGTGGTCTGAATCATCTATAATAATGTTTAAACCCGACAAACGTTGAACTTCATGTAATTGGTTACGTCTCTCATTGATATGTCCAAAGCATGGCATAAAGGTACGAATCTCACATCCTTTATCTTGTGTGTATTGTGGAAATTTACGACAGATTTCTGCTATTTCTGTTTCTTTAATGTAAGGATCAATTTCTTGTGTAATAAATAAAATTTTTACAGGTTCTTGGTCTTTCATACCTTTTTGTGTTAATGTTGTATGTGTTAAGTTGTTAATTTTCTATTTGTTAGCACTAGTGTGATGGCTAGTATTTTCCTTATGCAAAGTTAATAAAAAAAACTGACATAGGCAAATTTTATTTTTAAATATAATTAAAATAAAAAAGGAACCTTTTTTAAGGTTCCTTTTTTGTTTATAGGATTTATACATTATTTGCGATAGATTTTATACGCCTCTTGTGTTTTGTCCAAGTTTACAATAAGCATATATAATCCTTGTGGTAATGACGAAATATTGATTGAATTTACGTTGTTTTCGCTCATCATTTTTTGACCACTAATGTTTATTATTTCTACTGATTTAACATCTTCTGTTGTTTCAATGAAAATAATGTCTTCCGAAATAGTAGGGTAGATGATGCAATTGGTTTTGAATTCAATATTATCTATAGCAGTAAAATCTTCTGGTGTATATTTATTTGGTACGGTAGGTAGTGGAATGTATTGTGCTGTATACACTTTCACTTCTCCAGCTTTCATTGTTATTTTAGTGCCAGCCGATATCGTATTTGTACTATTGGTGAGATAATCATACCAATTAGTCGTTCCTTCAGGTAATGATATTTCTTGTGTTGTTGTGCTAACGTTTGACACGATAAACATGCGGTTTATACCTTCTCCCCAAATAACACTACGTATAGGACGTCTGTGTGCTAAATCTTGAGATGTTGGATTACCTTCGAATATTTGAGGTAATATGCGTGTGCGTAATTGGTTAATTTGTCCAATAATTTGATATTGATTCATGCGACTAGGATCAACATAGTATTTTTCTGCCTCAGGTACTGGTTTGCTACCTGTACGACCATTTTGATCGATTGATATGTCGTATCCAATCTCTTCGAACATCCAGATCATTTGAGGACCATTCAACATTGTGCTCATTGCAACATAAGAAGCCACGCGACTGAGACGAGTTTCTTTGTTTGTTTTTATATCTCCATTGCCATATTGGATGGCTTTATATTGACAACGTTCTTCGTCGTGTGATTCGGCGTATGACACATAATTGTCTCTATTTGCATTGTTAAGAGCACTACTATTAGAACCATCGTACCATCCCATTGCAAGTTCGTAGTAAGCATGACTTGTGTTGTCCCAGCACATCATACCTTTGCTAATTAGAGCTGATTGTTCGCTCCAACGATTCCAATGTTCGAGAATGAAATAAGCGTCTTCGCTTATGGCTTTAATGCTATTTGCATAGTAATCTTCGAGTATGTGTTGGTTGCCGTAGTTTTCACAACTTTTGCCGCATAGACCATGTGCTAAGTCCATACGATAACCGTCGATTTTATATTCTTCTAACCAATATTTAAGTGTGCGGTGGAACATGTTGCGTGTGCCTTCGCAGTCATGATTCCAATCTTCGAATACGTTGTCGCCGTGAGGAGGAGTGACGTTGAAATAAGGGTTTTCGGCTAGAGGGAACATTTTGTTGAACGGAGCCCAACCTGTAGCATGGTTGAATACCATGTCGATAATCACTGCGATGCCACGTTTATGACATTCGTCAACCAAAGTTTTAAATGATTCCGGTGTGCCATAAGCTTTGTCGAGTGCAAAATAGTGAGTTGGGTTATATCCCCAAGAAATGTTGCCTTCGAATTCGCTGATAGGCATAAATTCAATTGCGTTTACGCCAAGGTTTTCGATATAATCCAAACGTTTTGTGATAGCATCAAATGAGCGGAGAGGCGAGAAGTCGTAAGCCCAAATTTCATAAATAACCAAGTTGTTTTTGTTAGGACGTTTGAAGTTGAGTGTAGCATCAGACCATTCAAACTCTTTGCGACCAGTTTGTATAACGGCGCAAGGACCATCAGCAGCTGCAGGGTACATCAATTGATTTGGGTATATATCTTCTGGGATGTAGTGGTCGTTAGGGTCTACGGTTTTATGAGTGTATGCGTCAGAGATTTGAACTATCGAACCGTCAGGACGTTTGATAGCATATTGGAAAACATACTCTTTGCCAGGTTCTAGACCTGTAATGTCGAGCCAGAAATAGCCTGTTTCGCCATCTTTTTTCATTTGATAATCGGTTGAGTAAGACCAATTGTTGAAGTCGCCAAGTACGAACACATTTTGTGATATTTTGCCACTATTGTTTTTGCTGTAGAGCGACAAAGTTACTTTTGTAGCATCGTCGTCGTAGTATGTGATACCATCTTGCAAACCTTCAGGGCGAGCTGCGTTTATTGGACCTGATGCTACGCATATGAAGATAGTGTCGTAGTCGGTAGCACCTTCGCTCTCTGCTTTTGCAACACAAGTGTAGTCGCCAATAGCAGTGAATGTATGATTGATTGTAAGTTCGGTGCCTACTTCAGTTTTAATCTCTTTGTCGTTGATAAATAATGAAATAGAGCTATTTTCTGATGCGGATAATTTGAAGTTGGTTGTTGTGCCTACATTTACCAATTGATTGTTTGCAGGAGTTTCGAATTTTACGTTCAATCCAGCTTCTACTAATTCAACAAAAATGTCAGAACCATCAGCTGTTTTACCCTCTTTTTCGTTTGATGCATTGGTTTGAGGGCCATTGTTGAACACAAATGCCATTTTCAAAATTTCTTCAGATTCAGGGCATCCGTAGTATTCGTAGATGTTAGGAATAGTCAATGTCCAAACATCGCCATTTTTAGTCATTTTGTATTTATCTTCGCCGCCACGCCATTTTTGTGTTGCGTATTTCCAGTCGCTACCAGAAGCACTTTTTGATGTGATAAGACCTGTGTGAGCATAACATTCTGTGGCTCCCACCATACCTTTGTTTCCTTCGGCAGGGTTGAAGGTCACGATTATTTCGCCTTTATAGCCTTTTTGGATAAAAGCTGGGTCGGTTGTTACTTGTGCATTTACAAGCACGCATAACAAAATTATGCTTAATGCGCTTAGTAATCTTTTTATCATAATCTTAAATGTTCTGATGTGAAACATTATGCTATGCAAATGTTCAATTTCATATATTAGTAAATGATTTTTTAAGCATTTATCTTGTATTTCATCAATAGTGGAGATAGAAGATTGATTGGTTCATACATCACTATTTCGCCTCTCTCGAGGGTTTTCTGCACGTCTATCAAGCGTTGATTGCTACTGCCGCGGAACAATATATTCTCATCTCGTAGAGCCAATTCAAACTGTCCGTCAACCAATACGTCTATGTTTTTTAGGAGAGCTAAAGCCTTTGGCTTTTTTAATAATTGCTCGATTTTGTATCCTGTGTAGCACCAAATGTTCCGATTGCTTTTTGATTTGATTATGGCAGCCAATTCGCCGAAAGCCTCTGCCTGAAACATTGGGTCACCACCACTGAATGTGATATCTTCGCCTGTTGCCAAAAGTCTGTCAGCCAATATGGTTACATCGGTTAGAGTGCCACTATTGATGTCCCACGATTGAGGGTTATGACACCCCTTGCACCTATGCCCACATCCAGCACAGTACACCGTAGTTCTCAATCCAGGACCATCGACCGAAGTCGACTCCACAATACTTATAACCGATATTTCCATTAAGAATTAA
>JAZRCE010000013.1:0-4202 GCA_045635445.1 Candidatus Aphodosoma sp. | reverse complement strand
GGATTCGAACCGCCGACCCTCTGCTTGTAAGGCAGATGCTCTGAACCAGCTGAGCTAGACGCCCCTTTTTTCAATGCGCAATGCAAAATTCACAATGCACAATTGAGGGATATGTGTTTTTTTGTTTGTGGGCGTTGACGGATTCGAACCGCCGACCCTCTGCTTGTAAGGCAGATGCTCTGAACCAGCTGAGCTAAACGCCCTTTTCTTTATCAGAAAAGCGGTGCAAAGTTACGATTTTTTTTTTGAATGACCAAATTTTTGTGGTAATTTTTTCTATAAAATTTCGGCTACAGTGAAATTGCTACCTCCGACAAAAATTAAATCGCCCTCGATGTAGTCTTGTTTTGCTTGGTCAAGTGCTTGTTTTATAGTTGTATAAGTGTTTCCTTGTAGGTTATATTCGGCGGCTTGTTGTTGTAGCTCTTTTTCGCCAAGAGCGCGTGGGATTTGAGCTTTTGTGAAGTAGTAAATAGCATTTTTAGGTAGTAAAGCGAGTACTTTATCTATCTTTTTGTCGCTTACCATGCCTAAGATTATTCGTAAATTGGTGTATTTTTCGTGCAAAAGTTGTTCGGCGATGAATTTTATGCCGGCTTCGTTGTGACCTGTGTCGCATATAATTAGTGGATTTTCGGATAGGAGTTGCCAACGGCCCATGATGCCAGTGAGGCGACAAACGGCGGCAAATCCTTCGTTGATATTATTGTTGGTGATGTTGAAATGTCCTTGACGGCGGAGTTCGCGGATGGCAGTGAGGACAGTGCGGCGATTTTTATCTTGGTAGTAAC
This sequence comes from Candidatus Aphodosoma sp., assembly GCA_045635445.1. Lineage (GTDB taxonomy): Bacteria > Bacteroidota > Bacteroidia > Bacteroidales > Paludibacteraceae > Aphodosoma. Next base: position 3,411 of record JAZRCE010000013.1, on the reverse strand, counting down.
CCTTCATTTCGCATTCGGGTAGAGCGGCATCTGCCATTTCGCTAGAAGCGAAATAGAGAGGTGCGCCAACTTCGGCGGCTTTGTTGATGAATACTTGTGCCACTTCGGGTTGATGTTCGCCGATGATGACAGGGGTGTTTGGTTTGATTACTCCTGCTTTTTCGTGGGCTATTTCGGGTAGGGTAGCGCCGAGTAGGTCGGTGTGGTCGATACTGATATTAGTGATGATAGAGATTTCGGGAGAGATGATATTGGTGCAGTCGAGGCGACCACCGAGACCGACTTCGATGACAGCAACGTCGACATTTTGTTGAGCGAAGTAGCGGAAAGCCATTGCTGTGGTGATTTCGAAGAAAGAGGGTTGAAGTTCGGCAATGAGCGGTTGAGTGAGTTTGACAAATTCGCAGACTGCTTCTTCGGAAATCATTTCGCCATTGATGCGGATGCGTTCGCGAAAGTCCTTGAGGTGAGGCGATGTGTAGAGGCCTACTTTGTAGCCAGCAGATTGGAGTACGGCGGCAGTGAGATGCGAACAACTTCCTTTGCCATTGGTGCCTGCGACGTGGATGGTACGGAATTTGCGATGAGGATGTTGGAAAATTTCGTCGAGGGCGTGTGTGGTTTCGAGTCCGGTTTTGTAGGCGCGTTTGCCTATGTTTTGGAACATAGGTGCTTGATTGTAAAGTATTTCGATGGCGTTACTATAATTCATAATTTATAATTTATAATTCATAATTATAAAACAGAAGTTTTATTTAGAAATTCAGTGCAAATGTAATATTTTTTTTGTAACTTTACAAGCAGAACAAGTCGAAAGTTGAAAGTTGAAAGTTGAAAGTTGGGATTATGACGTGCGTATTAGGTGTAATTGATTGAATTGTAGAATATTATTAACCATTAAATTATATTACTATGGGTGCAAAGAAGAATTTTATTTTGGACACTAATGTGGTGCTCCATGATTTCAAAGCGATTTATAACTTTGAAGAGAATGATATTTATTTGCCGATTGTGGTCCTTGAAGAGTTGGATAAGTTTAAGAAGGGTAATGATCAAATTAATTTTAATGCACGTCAGTTTGCTCGTGAGTTGGATGAAGTGGTTGAGAATAAGGATTTTGTGACGAAAGGAGCTTCGTTGGGAGAGGGTAAGGGTAGGCTCTATATTCTTACGACTAATGAGTGGCCAGAGGAGTTGGAAGGAACTTTTATGGAACGGTCGGCCGATAATTATATATTAGGTGCGACAATTGCGGTAGGGAAGAAGCATCCACGTCAGAGGGCAATTCTGGTGACAAAAGATGTGAATTTGAGGATGAAGGCTCGAGCAGTGGGGTGTGTGGCAGAGGATTATATTACGGATAAGGTGGCGAGTATTGATATATTTGAGAAAGATTATGAGACATTTGAGGATGTAGCGCCTGAATTGATAGATAGATTGTATGCAGAGAAAGAGGGTGTAGCGGTGGATGAGTTTTTGTTTAAGAATGATATTGTGGCGAATGAGTGTTTTGTGTTGAAGAGTAGTCGTGCGAGTGTGTTGGCAAGGCATGTGGCGAGTGAGGATGTGATTAGGAGAGTGAATAAGTCGCGTAATTTTGGGATTGAGCCAAGGAATGCAGAGCAGGCATTTGCGATGGATGTATTGCTTGACCCAGAGATACAGTTGATTGCATTGACTGGGCGTGCGGGTACGGGTAAGACGTTGTTGGCATTGGCAGCGGCGTTGACTCAACGAGAGGATTATGAGCAGGTGATGTTGGCGCGTCCGATTGTGGCGATGTCGAATAAAGATTTGGGAGCTTTGCCTGGTGATGCGCAAGATAAAGTTGCTCCGTATATGCAGCCGTTGTTTGATAATTTGAATGTGATAAAGAGGGCGTTGTCGTATTCGGGCAAAGAGGTGCATGAGATTGAGGTGATGCAACAGAATGGTCAGTTGGTGATTGAGGCGTTGGCATATATTCGTGGTAGGAGTTTGAGTAATACGTATTTTATCATTGATGAGGCGCAAAACTTGACTCCTCATGAGATTAAAACGATTATTACGCGAGCGGGCGAGGGTACGAAGATAGTGTTTACGGGAGATATTCATCAGATTGACCAACCTTATCTTGATATGCAGTCGAATGGATTGGTGTATATGATTGATAAGATGAGGGGGCAAGATATTTTTGCGCACGTGAACTTGGTGAAGGGTGAAAGGAGTGAGTTGTCGGAGTTGGCGAGCAAGCTTTTGTAGAATGGGGATTATTCGCTTCGCTCATGATTTTTGCTATGCTCGGCAACTGAAGTGAACTTCGTTGCTCTCGCTTATTGCAAAAATTGAGGAATGGAGAGTCGGGAGGTGTCTCGACTCTCTTTTTTTGTGTTTTTTTGTGTGGGGAGGGGGGATTAAGAAGTAAGAATTGAGAATGGGAGGCGTACATAGCTGTATAGTATATTTATCTTATATTTATCTTATATTTATCTTATATTTATCCTATGTTTATAGTATGTTTAAGGTAGGGAGAGGGTAGGGGTTGTGTTGAGATGGGTGATTTTGTGTGTTGACTTGTTTTGTGGATTAATATTTTTTTTGTAATTTTGCAAGTTGTTTTAATGTGATTGATGGTCAACTATCAACATATAATAGTTGATGGTCAATGGATGATAGATGATGGGTTTGAATTGAGTTTGGCCCTTAGGGGTGTAGTTAGATTGACAATTGTTTATATATTAACTTAATAATAAGGAAATTATGTTGGACATTCAGAAAAAGATGAGCAATGGGTTTTATGCTCTTCTCAGTTTGCCAGCTACGGCTATGGGGTTTGCATTGTCGGTGCAAATTTCGGCGTTGAGTTGGATTCTTTCGACCAAATATGGTCTTGATATTCATGAAATTGGTATTGTGTGGGCTGCAGGTCCGATTGCAGGTATTATTGCTCAACCAATCGTAGGTTTGGTGAGTGATAAATTGTGGTTTATGGGTGGTCGTCGTCGTCCTTGGATTTTGTTAGGAGGTATATTGACCGGTTTGATGTTGTTGGCATTGCCTAACTTGGGAATTATTCAACAGATGATTAAGGAAGGTCAAGGAGCTGAAGGATTGTTGGCTATTGCGGTGGCAGTGGCATTGACTTTGGACTTGAGTATCAATGTAAGTTTCAACCCAACACGTTCGTTGGTGTCGGACTGTTCGCCAATGGCAGAGCGCTCGAAGGCGTACACTTGGATGCAAACAGTGTCGGGCACATTTGGTGTGTTGGCATATTTGATTGCTACGTTTTTGGGTAATGAGGTGCTTATCTACGTGGGTGTGGTGATAGCATTGATTTTCACGCTTATACCTTCGTTTATGATTGAGGAGCCACGCGAATTGGAGGTGCCAGAAGATGCAAAAGCAGAGCAGTTGAAGACTTCGTTTGAC
>JAZRCE010000012.1:0-2224 GCA_045635445.1 Candidatus Aphodosoma sp. | reverse complement strand
CTGAAGAGGAAAGTCCGGGCAACACAGAGCACCATACTTCTTAACGGGAAGTGGGCCGTGAGGTTCAAGTCAATGTAACAGAAAATAACCGCCTTATTGTGCATTATGCATTATGCATTGTGCATTGATGTAGGGTAAGGGTGAAAAGGTGGGGTAAGAGCCTACCGCCAATGTGGCAACACATATGGGTCAGTACAACTTATGGGTTGAAAGTTCAAGTATACCAACGTCATGTTAGGGTTGCTCGCCCGAGTATCGTTGGAGGGTAGAACGATAGAGGCGTCTAGCGATAGGCGCAGTAGATAAATGACAAGCACTATCTTCGCAAAACGATAGCACAAAACCCGGCTTATAGTCCTACTATTATTTTTTTTGATTATTTATATTTCAACATAAGTACAAGTTATGTTTAAATTCATAGTATAATATGAAACAAAAAAAATCTCTAAGCGAGAAAATTTCGTGGTTAATCCACTTTCTCCTTCATGATATATTTCGCATAACCGAAACCGAATTGAGTAAATCAAAACGTTTTTCGGTGCGCCTACTTAAAAAACTTGTTCTCTCGGTGCGCGGTTTTATCGACTACGACCTCACAATCAAAGCTTCTGCCCTTACGTATTACACCATACTCGCTATCGTACCTATATTTGCACTTTTTGTTGCCATTGGTAAGGGGTTTGGATTCTCTGAAACCATTGAACAGTTTGTTAATCAAATTATTGGAGACAACCCCGAAATCTCTAATGTTGTAATGGGATTTGTTAATAACTATCTTGAATATACTCAAGGTGGGCTTTTTGTTGGTATTGGTATAGTTTTGCTTTTGTGGGCTGTTATCACTATGTTCCGACAAATAGAAGCTAATTTTAACAACATTTGGGATGTCAAAAAAAATCGTTCAATCATAAACCAATTCACAACATATATTACAATGTTAATTGTTGTGCCAATATTGATTGTTGTCTCAAGCGGCCTCAGTGTCAAAGTCGACGAATATGTATCTCTAATTGCTAACTCTTCTGTTGGATCTTTCTTAATTCCTATATATCAATTCTTTGTAAAATTATCCCCTTTTGTTATATATTGGCTACTTTTTACTCTCATTTATGTTGTTATACCTAACACAAAAGTTAAATTCACTCATGCCTTGCTATCGGGCATCTTAACTGGTACTATATTTTTATCTATACAATTTTTATACGTAAACGGACAAATATCACTCGCTAAATACAATGCTGTATATGGTAGTTTCGCTGCTATACCTTTATTGCTCTTTTGGTTGCAACTATCGTGGACTATAATATTATATGGCGCCGAATTTTGCTATGTAAGCCAAAATCTAATAAACTTCAACTTCGAAAGTGACACTAAAAACATATCACGTCGCTATAAGGATTTTACTCTCTTCATCGTACTAAAAATTATAATTAACCGTTTTTGCCAAGGTCAAAAACCAATATCTGTCGGCCAAATAGTTTCGGAATACAATATACCTATTAAACTAGTAAATGACAATGTCAGACTTTTGACGCAAACTAATATTGTATCCGAAATTTATGTAGAACAAAAAGCCGAACGATTCTACCAACCTGCTCTCGATGTTAATCTTATTACTATAAAATTAGTTTTTGATCGTATCAACTGTTTAGGTTCTGAAGACTTTAAAATAGATGAAAACTCATTTGGTCAAATTTGGCAAAAATTGCAAGATATACAGCAACTATGTGATAATGAAGCATCAAAACTCTTAATTCGAGATTTATAATATGAAACGACTCGCTATAATCTTAACAATTATGCATTGTGCATTATGTATGCATTGTCAAATAGTGCGTTGTGGAGCTGACCGCATCGACCAATATCTACCATTGCTACAAGAAAAACGTGTTGGCATCGTTGCTCACAAGGCAAGTTATATTTATACTGGCGTTTTTAAACGAAAAGATGTTCGCCGCTACAACTTGAATGGCGACACTCATCTTGTTGATTTTCTTGCTGCTCAAAATGTCAATATAGAGTGTGTGTTTGCTCCAGAACATGGTTTCCGTGGCACTGCCGATGCAGGAGAAAAGGTATCGAGTGGGGTAGATGCTCAAACTGGCATTATGGTGCGCTCGCTCTATGATGGCAACACTGGTCGCCCTAGCGATTCGATTATGGCTTTGTTGGATGTTGTTCTCTTTGACCTTCAGGATGTTGGATTGCGTTATTATACCTATCT
>JAZRCE010000011.1:0-2458 GCA_045635445.1 Candidatus Aphodosoma sp. | reverse complement strand
CTAACGCAGTAGTATGTGCTGTTAAATTGACTCGTGCTGCTCGTGGTGCTCAAGCTAAAAGCGGTAAATAATAATCTATGAAATATTTAATTGTCGGGTTAGGCAATATCGGTAGCGAATATGCTCACACTCGTCATAATATAGGATTCGACACATTGGACGCTTTTGCTGAAGCGTCCAATGTTGTTTTTGAGGATAAGCGTTATGGGGCTATCGCTACTGCCAAGGTTAAAGGTCACCAACTTATCCTACTTAAACCATCTACTTATATGAATCTCTCGGGCAATGCTGTGCGCTATTGGATGCAACAAGAGAATATTCCAGTCGAGCAAGTATTGGTCATTGTCGATGATTTAGCCCTCCCTTTTGGCGCTTTGCGTTTGAAAGGTAAGGGTAGCGATGCAGGTCATAATGGTTTGAAAAATATACAAGAATTAATTGGTACTCAAAACTATGCTCGCCTTCGTTTTGGTATTGGTAACGATTTCCATCCTGGCGGACAAGTTGATTATGTGTTAGGTAAGTTTTCTGCTGAGCAAGAAGCTGAAAAAGGTAAGCGTATCGCTATTGCTTGCGATATAATCAAAAGCTTTTGCCTCGCTGGACTCAACATCACGATGAACCAATATAATAATAAATAATTTGAAATTTGAAAGTTGCTATGTGATATTAGATTTTCAACTTTCAATTCTCAACTTACAAGATATGTTAGAAGTTCGTATAGATAAATGGTTATGGGCAATGCGTTTGTTCAAAACGCGCTCTATTGCTGCCGAAGCGTGCAAAAAGGGGCATATTATGATTGATGGTATGCCTATGAAGCCCTCTCGAATGATTAAGGTGGGTGATGTCATACAAGTGCGTCGTCAGCCTGTTATCTTTTCATTCAAGGTGTTGGCTCTCTCGCAAAATCGTCTTGGAGCAAAACTTGTGCCTGAATATATGCAGCAAGTTACTACTCAAGATCAACTCGAACTTTGGGAGATGCTCAAACTAGATAAAGCTAATAATAGAGCAAAAGGTTTAGGACGTCCTACTAAAAAAGAACGTCGCGACCTCGACGACTTCTTCGACGAAACCCCTTATTTCCTCGATGAAGACGACTTTGAAGATAGTTTTAATGACTAATAATTAATCATTATATAAAAATGGAAAATAACGAAAAAAATCAATTGAAAATTGAGCTTACTCCAGAAGTAGCAGAGGGTATTTATTCTAACTTGGCGATTATTTCTCATTCGTCAAGCGAATTTGTTGTTGATTTTGTGCGCATTATGCCAGGTGCACCAAAGGCAAACGTGAAATCTCGTATTATATTGACTCCAGAGCACGCTAAACGACTTTTGTTTGCTTTGCAAGATAATGTTGCAAGATACGAAAATCAATTTGGTAAAATCAAAACTGATAATGGTTCAAACAATGGTGGTACTTATATTCCTCCAATGTTTGGCGGAGGTGAAGCGTAATTGAAATATATTCGTAGACAAATACAACAATGTGCGCCGTTGCAAGGCATGAAGCGTCTGCTTGTGGCGGTGAGTGGAGGACCTGACTCGATAGTATTGCTTGATGCTCTACATCGAGAGGGTTTTTCTGTTGTTATGGCCCATTGTAATTTTCATCTTCGTGGTGAGGCCTCCGATGCAGATGCGGTATTTGTGCGTAGATTGGCGGATAAGTATCAAGTTCCTTATTATCAGGTAGATTTTGATACTATAGCGATTGCTGAAGAACGGAAGATTTCAATTGAAATGGCGGCTCGTGATTTACGTTACGAGTGGTTTGAGCAGATGGCAGATGAGCATAATTGTGATCTTATTGCTGTGGCTCATAATGCCGATGATGTTGTTGAAACTTTTTTCTTGAATCTTACGCGAGGCTCTGGTTTGCAAGGATTGTCGGGTATGGCTGAATTACGTGGCAGGGTAGTACGCCCTTTGCTCAAAGTGTCGCGTAAGCAGATAATGGAGTATATCGATGAATATCAATTGCAATATAGAGTTGATGCTACAAATTTAGAAACTATTTATACTCGCAATAAAATACGTCATAACGTTATACCTCAGTTAGAAGAGATAAATCCCTCTTTTCTTGATACTATGGCTAACAATATGCGATTTATTTCGTCGGCACAAAATATTGTTGAAGCCTATGCCGCGGAGGCGTATGAGAGAGTGGTTACTGTAAGAGGCGAACGCATTTTGTTTGACTTGCAAGAATTGCGTAAATGCAGAGGTGTTGACACATTATTGTTTTTGTGGTTGACTCCTTACGGATTTTCGTCTGATGTGATTATGCAATTATATCGCAGTTTGGGTGATATTTCAGGCAAACAATTCTATTCTGTTACACATCGAATTGTGTTAGAACGCGAACATTTAGAATGCACAACACGCAAAGCACAAAGCACAACTAATGGTCTTGAGCTTCAGCGAAAAATATACAATGCTCAATACAC
>JAZRCE010000010.1:0-19974 GCA_045635445.1 Candidatus Aphodosoma sp. | reverse complement strand
GCAATCCACTCGGTTGTATATGATGTCAAAGATACAAAATTTGAATGGAACTCACAACTGACTTGCTCTCATCATCTCGTTGTTGGCGGTTGTTTATGATGTCAAAGATACAAAATTTGAATGGAACTCACAACTTATAATTTCATATTTAGACACTTCAAATGGTTGTTTATGATGTCAAAGATACAAAATTTGAATGGAACTCACAACGGATTTTAATTCTTTAACGGCATTGAGTGGTTGTTTATGATGTCAAAGATACAAAATTTGAATGGAACTCACAACTATCCACTACATTGTATAGTTTGGACATCGGTTGTTTATGATGTCAAAGATACAAAATTTGAATGGAACTCACAACAGGAAGTAGTTTCAACAGCTTCAGCAGAAAGTTGTTTATGATGTCAAAGATACAAAATTTGAATGGAACTCACAACTATCGTGAATTATTATCATAAGTGCAAAAAGTTGTTTATGATGTCAAAGATACAAAATTTGAATGGAACTCACAACTTTCATAACTTCTTTAATAATTTTTTTGCTGTTGTTTATGATGTCAAAGATACAAAATTTGAATGGAACTCACAACATTCAATAGAAGCCGTTGTTTTAGGTTTCTGTTGTTTATGATTACAAAGATACAAAATCAGATTACAGAGTACAAAGTGCAGATTACAGAGTACAAAGTACAGAGTTGTATCATACATTAAAATAATTCTAATTGTTGGACTGGTGGGTTGAGGGATTCGGGTTTTGAGCCTACGAATAGCTCCATTTGTCCGAACTGCTTGTCGGTGATGCAGAGAATGCCGACATAGCCATATTCGGGCAGATTGCGTTTCACTCGTTTTATGTGAACTTCGGCATTTTCTACACTCGGACAATGGCGAATGTAGATTGAAAATTGAAACATATTAAACCCATCGGAAACCAATTGTTTCCGAAATTCAGCTGCCGCCTTACGCTCTTTTCGTGTCTCGGTCGGCAAATCGAAAAATACCATAACCCACATAACACGATATTCACTAAAACGATTATACATATTTTTTACATAGTTGGATAGACTATTTTGCGAGCCTCTCCAGCATAGCATTTCTGCAACGAACTGGTAGTCAACCCCACTGCCACCATGAGTGGACTGCGCTTGCCATTGATTGTAACATCGAGCGTAGGCACAGAGAGCAGTTCTGCCTTATGCTGTTTCTCCAATGTTTCAATAGCCCCATATTTATCGTAGAGCGACATCACCAATCGGTCGACATAAGGTCGGTAAGGCTCCATCACATCATCGGCAAGACAATAGGCATTGTATTTATTGCGATGGTGCATACCCCACGTAGGCAACAATCCACTACCCACCAATGCTCGAGCCACTACGGCACGCAATATGGCATAGCCATAGTTGAGCATATTGTTAGGCGCAACGCCCTCTCTATCACGCTTAAAATCCTCAATCATAGGGAATACCTCTTTCCAATAATATGCCGCAGCACGAGCCTCGAGATTCATAGCATCACCACTGCGCACATCCATTGCCCAGCGTTGCATATTAGCTACATTCAGTCCACGCACATCGCGAAGCACAGCAGCTTGATTCTCGATTTTAGCTATGATGGTTTGTTGCCAAAGTTGCTTTTGTAGAGGTAGCGACGCCTGCAGTTGATAGCGAAACCGCTCCGTTTGAGTAGAATTACCACATAGCGGAAGCATCAACCCTACAGGCAAACGCTGATGATCGCAAGTGATAACGGCACAATTATTTTCGAGCAGAGCCTCCAAGAGTCCCTGAGTGATGGTGATTTGCTGATGGTCGAGCACCACCACCCCAATATCCTCGATAGGGATAGTGGCATGCGCCTCTTTGCGAAACGACTCAGGCAGAGAGTCGTTTTTCTCCACCTCAGGCAATCGTAAAACCAATTGGTTCTGCTTCAGACTGAGATATGAAGGATTGCCGAAATATAGTGTGCGTTTTATCATTATTTTTTCAATTTAATATTACCTAATCTATCAATTGTCAAAGGTATACAAACTTTCTTTATCTGTTCTCCTGTTATAGCACGTTCCATTTTATTTAATGGAGAATATTCTTTTTTATCAACAATAACTTTAGACACACTATTTGCAACAAAGAAACAGTCACTAGCAGAAGAAGAAACCATTTTATATACTTTACTCTTATCTAAATTATTTTCATCAACAATTTCATTGAGAGCAGGTACATATACTAAATCATTAGGAGATAAAGAAAATTGGTATTTCCAACCATTATCTACATAACCTTTTTCTTTCAAGAAAAAATCCAAATATTGTTCCCAATTGCAAAATGATAAATTTTTATCTATAGCTTCTTTTTGAGCTGCTAATACCATGTGGAAAGGTAGAGTTTTATATTTTCGTTCTCCATCAACTAAATAAACAATGAAATATAGGTTTGTGCCTTTTGCACCTTCTACAAATTGTTTTGATTTAGCCATGCCATTCTTACCAACCTTAAATTTATCGGCTTGTTCATATTTACGAACTTTATATATTGGTTTATGAGGAACACCACCATTATACAGTGCAATATCCCTATTCAATTCCTCTATACCAATTGGGGTAAAAGCAATTTTAGGGTCATTACCTTTCGCTGCTAAATAATTTAACAATATCTTTTGTACTGCAGTATCGGTTATCTCTTTCTTTATTTTATCAGCAGTCCAATCGGTTGACAATGATTTACGAGAAGCAAAATATCTATCTTTAGTCTCATTTGTATAATAATATACTTCGATTGCTTTTAGGTTGATATCTTGCCATACATCACTATTTTCTTTTTCTGTGAAATAATATGTGATCTCTTTTAGGTTTTTATTCAATGATAAAAGTTCTTTTAACTTAAGTCTAAATTCTTTATTTACAATTCTATCTATTTGTTGTATTGCAGAAGAGAGATTAACAGTTTTGATTTTCCTTAGATTTACTTCACCATAATATGTCTCTTTATGTAAAGATTTTCTAACTGCCAAATTGCACCCTTGTTGTTCTACCTTTATTTTCTTTTTCGATTCAACATCTATTTTTTGATAAAGATTGTTTGTTTTGTTGACAACCCTCAAATTTTGTTTGAAACTAACAACAATATCTTGTAAAGCAGATTGTACATCGATAGTAAAAGTTTCCCATGGTTTAAGAAATTCTTTGGCAACATTTATGGTTTGAGTAACATTGTTTCTTGTTGTAACAACATCTTCGTATCTACGCAATTTATGAGACAATGCATGTTTAATTTCTTGATTTTCTGATTTAGCTGCCTCGTTATTTAATAATTGCACATGACTGCGAGTTGTACAAGCAATAACAATAGCATCAAGAGCATGGTGGCGATGGTCAATACGTTTGATATTAAAGCCTTTTCTAGACTCCATAGGTATAGTTGGAATTTTGTGTCCTTCACTATTAAACGCAACATACTGATCTGTTTCCAAAATATTGTTAAGACGCTCAAAACGAGGTAACATCAATCTATTCCAAACATCTTTTAATCCCCAATCATGTTTCAAACGATCAGTTATCGTACCATTGCAAGTGATGACCTTTTTAGATGTAGCTTCTTGCTCTAACTCTCCATTTTCATCTACACATCTAACAATATTAGACAACAAAGATTTAACCAATCTGCTTATATATCTAGAGTCATTCAATTGTCGATTAATGAATTTATCAGGAATATCTTCTAATAATAAATTGGTTAATTTTTTATCACTAAAATATTTTTTTACATGTGACTCATAAGCACTAACTGAAAGAATCTTAATTGCCTCACCACCACATGTTACAATTTCATCATGATGTTTCTTTATAAACTCATACCCCAATAAACTACCTTTCAAACTATTAACCTCAGACTCACAAATAACTTTATTTGTAAAAGAGTCATCAAAAAATCTTGATTGAGGTATAATATGCTCTATCTCATAGGCAGAAGAAAACAATTTAGACAACGGTATCATTCTACCTGTGTAAGGAGATATATACTTTTGGTCAAGCCAAAGTTTATATCGTTTTATTTCAGAAGCAGAGGGTTCTGCTACTTTAGAAACTTTCGAAATAAAATCAAAATCTTTATCTTCTTTTTCTAATTGAGACAAAGCACCCTCTTCGTACAATCGCAACAACAATTGTTGACTTGGAGAATAAGGATGTACTTCGGTCATACCTGAGGCTTTAAACTCCATCAACATTGCTATGATACGTTGATTTGTTCTTTCATTCTCAAGATTGGCATTAGATATTTTTTTTCGTGTGTCTTTTGGATTTTTCATGTCACGACCTAATTCGACATGAATTTCATCAATATTTTCATATCGCTTCCATAAGTCGCGAACAACCCTCATAGTTTCGAGCACCACTTGTTCTACAACTGGATTATTCAATGAATGCTGCTTGAATTTATTCAAATAATCATCAATATCTTCAGGTGTTTCCCATTTAGTAACAGTTGCAGCTTCGGAATGTCGATTGTAAACAACATAAGAAGCGATAGACAAAGATAAACCTTGATAATCAGACACACATTTCAAATCTGCAGTTTTTTCTCTAACTCTGTCAGAAATAGTATCATCAGCTTCGCCTGTGATTAATTTTTGAATACGGTGTTTAGTGGCAATATCAATTGCTTCTTCTTTCCAATGTGCTCCTAAACGCATCAATGACAATAGTTTCTTTATTGCTTTTTCTGAGAAATTGCCATATGTTAATTCAAATGGTTTGATTTGAGAGAATATGGTAATAAATTCATTAGAAAAATCATTGCGGTATGCATATTTATTCAATGCTTTGATTAGCTCCTCTTTATTAGAAACAGAATAAAGCAAATGCCATAACTCCATCTCTTTTTCAAAAGTAAGAAATTCTGTATCTATACCAGCTTTTTCTAATGCTTTTAGTAATACGCTTCTTGTTTCATTACATGGATACTCTTTTTTATCATCGTCGATATAATTCCACCTATAAGAATCTGAATTCTTTTTCAATCCAAAATGGTCTTTCAAAAGAACTGATTGCTTAATAGATTTTTTATTATTCAAATAATTAAATAGATTTTCGTAATCAGTAGCAGATGATAAAAATTGATTTGTTACGTCAACATTTAATTTTAACGAACCATCTACAAAATCCTCTCTTTTATAGATTTTTAGATTTGAGATAAATTGCCACAATCTAAATTCTTGGAAATATGGATTTGATTTAGCAATACATGGCAGGTTGTGTTTTTGGTCTCGCTCGCCAGTTTTCTTATTCTCAAAAATATGTTTTTCTAACGGACAAGTACCCAATGTTTGTATTTTAAGTGGTCGTTGATAGAAAATAATATCATTGACAAATAAATATACAAAATCTTTAGATGAAATATCGTGAGCATGTGCATAATTATTTGGGTATAACAAATTTACACACTGCAAATACAACTCTCTATTTTGAAGTTCAGAGTGAAATTCGCTCTGCTTACGTAAGATTTTTACTAACTCCTCTTTATAGAATTTGCGTTCAATTGTTCTGATCAATTTACCAGCAATCTTAACATCAGGATTCTGTAAAAGAGAGTCGTAAATAAATTCGCCTACAGTCTTTTGTGTATCTTCAATCAATTTTTCGGTTTTAAGTTTGATTTTAGCATACATCTTATTTTTTTGCGTATCATTCATTGAATCAATTTCCTCGAAGGTAGGCAAAAAAGACAATGTCGGTTTTATTGAGCCATCTTTTAGTTTTTTTATATTCAACAAGAAGTCACGCTCTGTTCCAACCCAATAAGATATATCATTCAAGAATGTAGCTTGATAAGGCAAATCGTTTTCAAGCTTAACATCGTACCAATATTTACGAGGGTCTTTTTTGTCTGGTTCCCTTTTTATTACTTCTAAAACTTTGGCAGTTATAATTGTTTCTTCATTGCCATCTTCTACAACTTCTTCTTCGTCACGTAATTGATAATAACCACGCTTTTGATTAAAATTCAAAATAACCCAAGCCAATTCTTCTTTTGAGATGGGTTGAGATAGTGCTTTTTTTCTCAAAAAGAATATAGTCCAATCATATGGGATTTTTCTACCATTCTCTAATAATTGTGGTTGTGCTTTTCTAAAATCTTCTATCATTTCATCAAAAGACGATTCAAACAAGAAATGACTTTTTCCTGCTTCATCCACATTCCAGCATATTTTAGGTTCTGTGAAATCAATAAAATTTCCGTATCTATCTATTTTTTTATCAAAATGAGGTGGAAGAAAACCTATTTCTCTCAATACCCTATTCAAACGAGTTCTACGCAATTTTTTTCTTTCTTTAATTGTGCGCATTCCTTTATATTTCGTTTTTTCGGCAGTTTGAGAAACAGAATTACCTTTTTCGAAATCATCAACTTTATCAGAAGGAATGATTCTACTACCAGCTCCTAAAATAGATTTAGGTAATAATTCGCCATTATCAGCTGTTGATGCTTCAACAACAGCCCAACCAATACTATTGGTTCCAAGGTCGAGTCCAAGAATTTTTTTCATAGTATTATATTTTTATTTTGTTTATTTTCAGAGAGTTATTGCTTTTATTTGAAATTTTATCAAATTTTATTTGGTCGTTTCGTAAAAAGTATCTATCTTTGCACCATAAAATTTGATGGAACTCACAATAAGGATTATTCCGTTGTGAAAACATTTAAAGCGGGGCTTTCGGGTCTCGCTTTTTTTATACCCACAAAGGTAGAGAATATTTTCGGGGTTTGCAAATTTATTTATTATGTTTTTTTGCATATTTTTATGCATTTCTTTTGCGCAGCAAAGGTACAACCCTATTTTGACAACTTTTGACAAAAAGGAAAATATTTTAATATTTTTCTCGTTTTTTTTGTTTAATGGGGCAAATGTAGTAAAATATTTTGGTGTTGCCAAATGATTGCAAGGGTTGCAGAAAAAAAAAGTTGCTTGCTTGAAGGTAGGTTTCACCATCTTGATTGTTGCTGCGAAGAAAATGGTGATTATAGTGATATTTTTTTCTATTTTTTGTCATTAAAAATTTATTTTTTTCGATTTACTAGATACTTTATAGTTTTGTAATACTATATATTTTTTTTATTCTGATAATAACTAGAATTAAAAAAAATAATAATATATATACCTAACGTGCGTGCGTATGCGCATGTGTACGAGCATGTGTAGGCGTAGGTCTCAAGCTTGTTAGATCCTAAAATTTTGTGATAAATGAAAATAAAAATAAATATATCGAGTTTTTTTTGTACCTTTGCCAAATGTATGGCATGAGATGGATACTCGGAATAATGAATTGATAAAGAAACTATGAAAGAAAAAATTATAGGTCTATATAAATCGATTGTGATGCGAGTGCAACTGACGTTGGCGCCTATAGTGGCTGGAGCTACAAGAGCGTTGTCGTTGGTGAATGCTATTTTGTCGCTCGTTATCATTGCTTTGCTTATATATGCTCTGGGATTTCCTGTACAGTTTGATATGGCTATTCCTACCACGCTATTTAAGATAGCTTTGGTGTTGTTCTTCTGCGAATATACAAATAATATTGTGGTGTATATTAAATCGCAAAAAAGAGGAAGGTCGCAACGATATAAATCGAATAAGTCGATTAACCCACTATATCTGCTGTTGTATTGCGTGGTGATTGTGTTGTCGATAATTTGGATTGCCCCTACGGAATGGCTAGAACAATATTCGAATCTGTTCTCAGCATTAAGACATAACTACTTGATGATTGGTATTGTGGCTATAGAGGCAATGCTGAAATTGTCGGCTGTGGTGACACACTCGCTCTCGAGTCGTTTGTCTCCTAGTTGGATAATGGTGGGGAGTTTTGTATTTTTGATTATAGCTGGTACGGGATTGCTATTGTTGCCTCGTGCTACGACAGATGGTATTTCGTTTTTTAATGCTTTGTTTACAGCTACGAGCGCAGTGTGTGTAACGGGATTAACGACAATTGATGTGGCTACAACATTCACTACAGAGGGGTATATTATATTGCTACTGCTTATTCAGTTGGGGGGCATAGGAATTATGACGTTCACATCGTTTTTTGGTCTGATGTTTGCAGGAAAACACCCTTCGCAAAACAAAATGATGATTAAGGACCTAATTGATCCCGAAAATAGTGTGTCGCAAATATTCACTACTTTGAGAAATATCATCGTCATTACACTAACAATTGAACTAATTGGGGCAGTGTTCATATACCAAGCCATAGGCGAATATACGTTTTATGGTGCTTTTACCGCCCTATTCCACTCTGTATCGGCATTCTGCAATGCAGGTTTCTCAACCTTCGATAATAGTCTATTTCACCCAGATTATCGACATAACTACATATTACTCAACTCTCTCTCATGGTTGATTGTTTTTGGTGGTATTGGGTTTCCTATCCTTTTCAATATTTGGCACTGGATACGCCATAAGTTGATACAACTGTACGACCGCTTATTACGCCGTTCTGAACGAAAATTTGACCACAAAGCTCGCACGCTAACATCAAACACGGTGATTGCTATTGTGCTCACTGCTATACTTGTAGTAGGCGGCACGATTGTATTTTTCGTTACGGAATATAACAATATATTAAATAGTGATGAGTCTATATGGGGCAAATTGTCTACATCATTCTTCCTCGCTACTGTGCCCCGCACGGCGGGGTTCTCGTCGTTCAACATGGGGGCGTTAACCAACATTTCGGTAGTGATAATGATTATGTATATGTGGATTGGGGGGTCGCCTATGTCGACTGCGGGTGGTATAAAAACCACTACATTTGCTATTGCTTTGCTCAATGTAATCAATACGTTACGCGGACGCGACCACATTGAAATTCGTCAACGCACGATATCGAAACAATCAGTCAACCGCGCTTTTATCATCATCTTCTCGTCGCTCGTAGTGGTAACTATTGGCGTATTGGTACTCTCTATTTTCGACCCACAACTGCCTACACAATACGTAATTTTCGAAGTAGTGTCGGCTTTCTCAACAGTAGGTCTCTCGCTGAACATCACACCTACTCTAACTCTTGCTAGCAAAATTACTATACTCATGGTGATGTTCATTGGCCGCCTTGGCACTATCACTATTCTCTCATGCTTCATATCTAATCGCGGAACTCAATTTTATCAATACCCAACTGAACATATACCTATAAGTTAATGCACAATTCATAATGCATAATTCACAATTACAACAAAAATAAATTAAGTCTAATTTAGAAATTATGAATTATGAATTATGAATCAAGAATTATGAATTAATATAGCTATGAACTATTTGATTATTGGACTTGGCAATTTTGGTGTAGCTCTTGCTACTCGCCTAACTACTATGGGACACGACGTGACAGGCGTAGATGCCGATATGCGCGTAGTGGAAGAATATAAGTCGCAAATAACGACTACGATGTGTGTGAATATCATCGACCAGATGTCGATAAAGGCTCTACCACTCGACGACACAGATGCTGTGGTGGTGTCGTTTGGCAACCACATCGGCGATTCGATTGTGATTGTGTCGCTACTGAAACAAGCGGGCGTGAAAAACATTATCGCACGCGCTGTGAACCCTATGCACCGCACTATATTGGAGAGCATCGGGGTGAACGATGTGATTGTTCCAGAACAACTCACTGCCGACATATGGGCCTACTCTGCCGAATCGAAAAAAGTGAAGGGCGTATATCCCGTATCGAGCGAATACCAGATAGTTGAATGTGAAGTACCATCTATTCTCGTATCTCAGAGTTTAAATGATGCCGATATAGAATCGACATTTGGCTTAAAACTCATCGCTATCAAACGCCGTAGAAATGCTTCAAATTTTCTCGGATCACGTACGCTAGAATATGAGGTAGTAAACATGCAAGATAGTAATGAATTCCGTTTCGCTGCCGACGATCATATCGTCATATACGGTTCTAATAAAACCCTCGAAAAATTCAAAAAACAATTATGACAGACGAAAATTATATGAAAATGGCGCTAATTGAGGCGCAAGAGGCATACGATAAAGGCGAAATACCAGTAGGGGCTGTAGTGGTGTGGAATGGTAGAATCATTGCGCGAGCGCACAACCTCACAGAAGCACTTCACGATGTGACTGCCCATGCCGAAATGCAAGCTATCACTGCTGCTGCCAACATAATGGGCGGTAAATATCTAAAAGATTGCACACTATACGTCACCCTCGAGCCTTGCATCATGTGTGCTGGAGCGTTGGGTTGGAGCCAGATATCGCGCGTGGTATATGGCGCATCGGACCCTAAACGTGGTTACTCTACCTTCTCGCCCAACGCACTACACCCAAAAACAGAAGTGGTTTCGGGCATCCTTGCTACCGAAGCCCTCCAACTGATGCAATCATTTTTCGCCGAACGCAGAAAATAATTTGTTATGTTCAAATTCAAACAATTCACTATACATCAAGACCGCACAGCTATGAAGGTGGGTACCGACGGCGTATTGCTAGGAGCATGGGCTCCAATTGACCCTAATGCATGGCGCATACTCGACATCGGCACTGGCACTGGACTCATTGCTCTGATGATAGCACAACGATTGCAAAATACAGATGGTAAATTAGAAATTAATGCGATTGATATAGACCAATCGTCAATCGAACAAGCTACAGAGAATATTGTAAATAGTCCATTCGCTAGGTATATCACCACTCGTCACACATCACTACAAAACCACAATCCTGAAGCAAAATATGATGCAATAGTGTGCAATCCACCTTATTTTGTAGCATCACTCAAATGCCCAGATGTGGCTCGCACACAAGCCCGTCACACCGACTCACTCTCGTTTGACGACCTATTAGATCACTCTTCTCATCTACTCAATTTAGGCGGTTCATTATCGGTAGTATTACCTATAAACGAAGGGAACCTACTGATTAAATTAGCCCCAAAATATGGATTCTCTCTCTCGCAATTGGTTCACGTGCACCCCACCCCTACGTCCGCTCCCAAACGCCTACTGATGCACTTTGTTAAGCAGATAACAGATGACAGAGTGGAAAACACAAAAGATTCTCACCTAACTATTGAAATAGCACGTCATCAATACACACCCGAATATATCGCTCTTACACGCAATTTTTACCTCAAAATGTAACACATATATTAATATATTTTTGTACCTTTGCAATTCATTCAATAAATAAATAAATAATTAATAATGAAAAATTAAACATTTCTAATTGTTAATTTTATCGCTAAAGGCTCAAAGACTTTCGGTTCTTAATTCTTAATTAAAAAAATATGAAACTTCTCTCCCCATCTCTTCTCTCTGCCAACTTTGGCAACCTCGAACGAGACATCAACCTCATTAATCAACGCAACGCAGACTGGTTGCATATCGACATTATGGACGGTGTGTTCGTACCTAACATATCATTCGGGTTCCCTGTATTGAAATATGTAAAACAACTAAGCACCAAGCCATTGGATGTTCACTTAATGATTGTTGAACCTGATAAATTTATCAACGAAGTAAAAGAGACTGGTGCCATTATGATGAATGTGCATTACGAAGCGTGCACTCACCTTCACCGCACTATCCAACGCATTCATGATGCTGGCATGCAAGCAGGCGTAACTCTCAACCCTCACACTCCTGTAGAAGTGCTCGAAGACATTGTTGCCGACGTGGAAATGGTGCTCCTCATGAGCGTAAACCCTGGTTTTGGTGGACAAAAATTCATCGAAAATACCTACGACAAAATCCGTCGCCTCCGTGCTATGATCGAACGTAAAGGTTGCAAAACCCTTATTCAAGTGGATGGTGGCGTAAATCTCAAAAATGCCGCTGCTCTCTACGAAGCTGGTGCCGACTGCCTTGTGGCTGGCAATGCAGTGTTCTCTGCCGACGACATGATACAAACTATCGCCGAACTTAAAAAATAAAATAAAAACGTCAACAGACAACCGACAACGGTCGACAGACCGTAATTAACTATGGACTGTAGACTATTAACTTTATATATCAAATGGTAACAATTAAAGAAGTAAGCTCGCGCAAAGAACTCAAACAGTTCATTCGTTTTGCTAACGAGCTGTATGCCAACGATAAATATTACACTCCATCTCTCGAATTCGATGAGATGAACACATTCAACACTAAAAAGAATCCTGCCCTCGACCACTCGAAATTTGCCAACTTTTTAGCATACAAAGATGGCAAGGTGGTAGGTCGTATCACTGCCATTATCAACGAATTGGCCAACGAACATTGGGGTTGCAAAAAGGTGCGCTTCGGGTGGTTCGACTTTATCGACGACTATGAGGTGTCGCGTGCCCTACTCGACGCTGCTGCCGATTGGGGTCGCCAACATGGTATGACAGCCATGAATGGTCCTGTTGGTTTCACCGACTTCGACCATCAAGGCCTTTTGCTCGAAGGTTATGATTATGTGTCGCCTATGGCAAGTCTCTACAACTATCCTTACTACGTCGACCACTTCGACCGCTATGGTTTGGTTAAAGAAGCTGATTGGATTGAATTCCTCGTTTCTACGCCTCACCAAATCCCTGAAAAGATGGAGCGTGTGGCTAAAATTGTGATGGAGAAATACAAAATACGTATCGACAAAGTGCGCACCGTGAAAGAATTGAAAGAGAAATATGGCTACTCTTATTTCGACGTAATCGATGCGGCATACCAACCACTATATAACTTCCAGCCACTCACTCAACGTCAGAAGGAGTACTATGCCGAGATGTATTTCCCATTGATTAACTTCGATTTTATCACCATTGCAATCAACGAGCACAATGAAATCGTAGGTGTAGGCATCGGTATGCCCGACATATCGAAAGCCTTGCAAGAGACACGAGGCAAACTATTCCCATTCGGATGGATAAAACTACTCAAAGCACTCAAAGCAAAACAGATGGAGACATTCAACCTCCTGCTCATTGCTGTGCGCCCTGACTATCAAAACAAAGGCGTCAATGCCCTATTCTTCTACGACCAAATACCATATTTCCAAAAATATGGCATAAAATACACCGAAACCACAGCCATCCTCGAAGAAAACTCAAAAAACCAAGCCAACTTCGCCTACTTCGAAACCAAACAACATAAACGCCGCAGAGCGTATATAAAAGAATTATAACTAAATTTAAATAACTATAATAACAAAAGCCACATAACCTAAAAATTATGTGGCTTTTTTATAATAAAATATATACTAAAAAATAAATTAATGAACTCTTACATATTTATACTCAAATAATATATCTGGAAGTAATTCATTTCTAATCGTTTTTATCACTAATTCATTTTCGCAAATATGCTCTATCCTATACCTATATAACATTTCTTTTTCACCATCTGAATATTCAATATAAACTTCAATATATTCATCTATTAATCGATATTTAAATGATGTAATTGTCGTTTCATTTGTCGGAGGTTCATAAAATTCATCATACGAATAATCATCAATATAAGTTTTTTTCCAAATATTATCAAATATTTCTAAATATTCAGTATCCCCATTATCAATCCATTCTTTATGTTTACCTCTAAATTCTAAAAGTTCCCATTTACCTTCAAGATTTTCTACCATAATTTCTTTAAATCCTTCATGTGTTTCACATTGTGTAAATAAAAATAACACAAACAATAACATAGATACCATTTTTTTCATAATAAAATTCCTAAATATGTGTCGGACGCAACTTTTATGAATAAACAAGTATTAAAATCAAGTGCAAAATTACAACCTCATTTTGACAACTCTTGCCAAAATATAAAATATTTTCAAAAAAATGCACAAAAAAAAGCGAGAACTTAACTTTCTCGCTATGATTAGGTGTTTGGCGTGACCTCGACTATACGAATAAGTTAAGCTCACGCTGTTATATACAAAACGTGAGCATCCTTTAACTTATTCCTTCATAGTCTATAAAGTCGCCAAACTTAAATCATAGAAGAAATGAGCAAAAATGCTATATAAAACAATCAAGGATAACCCACCCTAATTGTTATGTCGACTGCAAATTTACAAAAATAAATTCACAAAACGACTATTCGCATGAAAAATATTTTTTGATATTGATTTTCTGCGGTGCTGATTGCTATATAGTATGTTTATAGTATATTTATCCTATATTTATAATATGTTGTAGTATGGGAGAAGTTTTCTCTATCGCACCTACGGCGCTAATTTACCAATATAACCTCTCATCAGGGGTTGACTTCGTCCAAATTGCTCACGCTCGGCATAACTTAAGCAAGCTTAGTTCTGCTCTCACTTACTCGCAATTTTGACACCCCTGCCTATGATATATCACTCCTACGGAGTTACTTTTACCAGACACCCAAAATAAAAAAAGTACATACCCTATTGCAAGGTATGTACTTTATATTCTGATTTTAAGCTATGAATATCAATCATTCATCGAGATAAGGAACTCTTCGTTGTCTTTGGTGCGCTCCATGCGCTCTTTGAGGAATTCCATTGCTTCGACTACGTTCATATCCGAAAGATAGTTGCGCAACACCCACATGCGACTCAATACTTCTTTTGGCAACAAGAGGTCGTCTTTGCGTGTAGATGAGGCCATTATGTCCACCGCAGGGAATATGCGTTTGTTTGCCAATTGACGATTGAGCTGAAGCTCCATATTGCCTGTTCCTTTGAACTCTTCGAAGATGACATCGTCCATTTTGCTACCTGTGTCGGTGAGTGCTGTGGCAATGATAGTGAGCGAACCGCCATTCTCGATATTACGCGCTGCGCCGAAGAAGCGTTTTGGTTTGTGGAGCGCATAGGCGTCGACACCTCCCGACAACACTTTGCCCGATGCTGGCAAGAATGTGTTGTAGGCACGTGCAAGGCGTGTGATTGAGTCGAGAAGAATAACTACATCGTGACCACACTCAACGAGGCGTTTGGCCTTTTCGTGAACCATTGTTGCTACTTTGATATGATGCTCGGCTGACTCGTCGAATGTAGACGAAACAACCTCTGCGCGCACGCTTCGCGACATGTCGGTTACTTCCTCAGGACGCTCATCTATGAGCAATATAATCATATAAACATCAGGGTGATGCTCAAGTATTGAATTGGCAATATCCTTGAGCAACATGGTTTTACCAGTTTTAGGTTGTGCCACGATGAGTCCGCGCTGACCCTTGCCGATAGGTGCAAAGAGGTCGACAATGCGACTTGACAACGATGCTGGCTTACCTGGAGTGGTAAACTGAAACTTTTCATTTGGAAAAATAGGAGTAAGATGCTCGAATGGCACTCGGTCACGCGCCTTTTCTGGTATTAATCCATTGATTTTCAAAGCACGTACAAGTGGGAAAAATTTTTCCCCCTCGCGTGGTGGTCGAATGTTGCCTTCGACGGTATCACCAGGTTTGAGTCCATAAGTTTTAATTTGTGCAGCACTTACATAGATGTCGTCGGGCGACGAAAGATAGTTATACTCTGCCGAACGTAGAAATCCGTAGCCATCTTGCATCATCTCTAGTGTTCCCATACCAATGAGGATGTCATCAAACTCATACATCTTTTCACCCTCTGCAAGTGCTATATTTTTAGGTTGATTGTTGTTTTGGTGTTGTGCTGATGAGGATTGTTGGGAAGCATTGGTTTGAACTACCGAAACTGGTTGGGCAACTTGTTGATTCGATGGATTTTTCTTATCTTTTTTATCCTTTTTATTCTTTTGTTGTTTTTTGTTTTGCACATTTTGTGATTGTGGTTGAACCTGAGGTGCCTGTTGTTGTGATTCTGACACAACGAGTTGTTGAGGCTCTACTATCACTTGTAATTGTTTTTCCACTGGTTCTACAATAGGTACAACCTCTTTTGGAGTCTCTGCTACATTGACAACAGGTTGTTCGTTGACTGATGGAGAATTAGTTTTTTTACTATTTTTCTCATTTGTTTTATGCTCAGCACTTGATTTATTTACTTCTTTTTTGAGCGATTCTTTCACAACTGACTCCACCTTTGGTTCCTCTTGAGGTTTAACAACCTTGGGTTCTATTTTTTTCTCTATCTTTCGCTCTATCACAGTGATACCAGACTCATCTGTTGTTGCTGTTTTAGCAATACGAGTACGTTGTTTTTTCTGTTTATTATCATCTTTTTTCTCAACAGAAGTAACAATTGCTTGTTGATCTAAAATAGCATATATCAACATATCATGCGCCAAATTAGAGGCTTTTTTCACACCTAAATCTTGTGCTATACGCAAAAGTTCTTCTTGACTTTTGCTTCTTAATTCTAAAATATTATACATATAAAATTGGAAAGTATTAAACCGAGAATACGATTTATTAGAGGTTAGAGATAATTGCAAAAAACTTTGCTATCTTTTCGACGGCAAAATTACAAAAAAATATTTATTTACACAAATAAAATAAACACTTATTCATAAATCATATTTTTTCATAAAAATCTCACATCTAATAGCTCATAATTCATAATTATTTCGTAAATTTGCAATAATTTATGCACTTATGACAACTTAAGTGTAAATCCACACATTAATACTCTAACTTATAGACCGATAACCAAAAAAAATCATGCTAACCATATATATATTATTTGCTGTATTACTACTCACTTTTATCATTCAATTAGGATTTTACCTGATTCCTTATACTGCTATTTTGCGATATAATAGACGTTTGCGCAAAGGCAACGTGCCTCATGTAGTCGAACAACCATCCGTGTCGATAATCATTTGTGCTCGCAACGAAGGCAATAATATCAAACGTTTTTTGCCTCTTGTGCTTGAACAAAACTACCATGACTATGAGGTAATAATTGTGAATGATGGTTCGTGTGACAATACCGACGATGTAATAAAAGAGTTGCAAAAAGATTACGATAACCTCTATGTAACTAATATTCCACAAGAAACTCGAATCATTAGTCACAAAAAATTGGCTATAACCGTAGGTGTAAAAGCTGCAAAGAACGAGATTCTTCTGTTTACTGATGCCGATTGCCGTCCACTAACTCCAGATTGGATTTCGTCGATTGTGCGCAATTTCGACTCTAATACTGAATTTGTATTAGGGCATGGCAATTACTATCGCGAACCAGGTTTTATCAGTCGCATGGTGTCGTACGATACTCTCACCATAGCTATGCAATATATGGGTTTCGCTCTTTTAGGTCACCCTTATATGGGTGTAGGGCGTAATATTGCTTATCGCCGTAGCACTTTCTTTAAAAACAAAGGGTTTGCGGGATTCCTACATGTAGCTTCGGGCGATGATGATCTCCTAGTCAATGCTTTTGGCAAAAAACATAATACACGCATCGAACCGTCACTAGATGCCGAAACATTATCGTTGCCTAAAACTACATTCAAAGATTGGTACTATCAAAAACTACGACACCTTAGCACTGTCGACACCTACAACTCTAATAGTAAAATGTGGATAGGCCTTGAACCTCTCTCTCGCGGTTTATTCTATGCATCAATCATACTTCTCATCGCTCTATTCTACTCTACACCATGGATTATTGCCTCTGCAATAGGTGTTTTTATGCTCCGCTATGTAATACAATACATTATCATCAATAAAACAGCTAAAGTATATAACGACAAGACTTTTGGTTTATCAATAATTCTTTTTGATATTGTATTACCTCTATTCACACTATATCTACTTACAATAAATAAGATATTTAAGCGCAAAACAAAATTTTATTGGAAATAAAGATTTTATACATATTATATCATATTTTCAATATTTTTTACTAAATTTGCCACGTTTTATGAATCGAACTTTCTCCTACTAATGGAGACTAATATTTTTTATCATTATGGAAGTACAAGAAATCATTACAGAACAAACTTTTGACCCACAACAACTCGCAACCCTTAATCGCGAAGAACTAGTTAACACACTCAAAGATATCGTCGAAAACGGCGAAATCACAGCCATTAAAGAGCAAGTTGACTGTATCAAACAATTGTTTTACAAACGCCAACAACAAGAACGCGCTGAGGCTATGAACAAAATGGCCGCAGAGGTGGAAAATGAAGGAGTAGAAAACGAAGATATGGCTAAACCAAA
This sequence comes from Candidatus Aphodosoma sp., assembly GCA_045635445.1. Classification (GTDB taxonomy): domain Bacteria; phylum Bacteroidota; class Bacteroidia; order Bacteroidales; family Paludibacteraceae; genus Aphodosoma. The sequence continues at coordinate 1,868 of JAZRCE010000010.1, read as the reverse complement.
ACAAAAAGAATCTGATCCAGTAGAAGTTGAGTTTAAAACTGTAATGGCCTCATATCGCGAGAAAAAAGCAGCCTATGCTGCCGCTATCGAAGCCGAACAAACTGCTAATCTCAACAAAAAACGCACTATCCTCGAAAAACTTAAAGCTCTCGTAGCAAATGAAGGCGAAATTAAAGATACTATAGCTGCATTCCGCCAATTGCAAGTCGAATGGCGCGAAATTGGTCCTGTTAGCCCTACTTATGCCAACGATATATGGCGCGAATACAACCTCTATCAAGAACAAATATACGACCTAATCAAAATAGATGCTGCACTTCGCGAACATGCTTTCAAGAAAAACCTTGAAGATAAAACACGCCTCATCGAACAAGCAGAAAAACTTAGTAACGAAGAAGATGTTGTCAAATCATTCAGACTACTCCAGGTTCTCCACGAACAATGGCGAGAAATTGGTCCTGTGGCACGTGAACTTCGCGAAGATATTTGGAATAAATTTAAGGAGGTCTCTTCGGTGATCAACCGCCGTCACCAAACTCACTTCGAAAACATCAAAGCACACGAACAAGAGATAGAAAAAGAACGTATCGAAGTTATAGAATTTATAGAAAATATCGATACTGTTGCAATTACTACATATAAAGAATGGGAAGATAAAACACAAGAAGTTATCGCGCTTAACGAAAAATTCCGTTCTGATGACCCTACCGAACGTCGCGTAATCAATCGCTTGTTCAAACGTTATCGCTCGGCTTGTGATCGTTTCTTCGAAGCTAAAAACGAATACTATCGTCGCATCAAAGAAGAACTTCAAAATAACCTTGAGAAAAAACGTCTTCTTGTAGAAAAAGCCGAACAACTCAAAAATAGCGAAGAATGGCGTTCTACTACCGACAAACTCATATCTTTACAAAAAGAGTGGAAAACTATTGGTCCTACTGCAAAAAAATATAGCGACAACATTTGGGAACGTTTCATAGCAGCTTGCGATCATTTCTTCGCTCGTAAAGAAGCTAACTTCAAAGACAAAAAGGTGGAAGAACAAGAAAACCTTCGTCTAAAACTCGATGCTATCGAAGCTATCAAAGCATACGAACTCACTGGCAACGATGATGAAGACAACTCTGCCCTACGTCGTCTTTCAGATGCTTATACTACAATAGGTCACGTACCTTTCAAAGAAAAAGACCGTGTGTATAAACTCTACAAAGATGCAATGTATGAAAAAACAAGCAAAATACGTACTCGTCGTCGCACTGAAGAGCTTGCTTTTAATGGCGATCGCAATAAATTGATGCGTCAGTACGAATTGCTCAAACAACAAATAGCTACTTACGAAAACAACATCGGTTTCTTCAATAGTTCATCTAAAAAAGGTAATAATATGGTTCAAGATCTTGAACGCAAAATTCAAAATCTCAAACAAGACCTTTCTATTATCATCGAACAAATCAATGCTCTTGATAATTAATTATTAAATCAACTATCGACTAAACATCAAAACAATGTCAGTTCATACACCTGAAGATGTGCGCAAAGTAACCACGCATCGTCTATTTGAGATGAAACAACGTGGCGAAAAAATTAGTATGATTACATCATACGACTTCACAATGGCTTCTATTGTTGACGAAGCTGGTGTAGATGTTATTCTCGTTGGTGACTCAGCATCTAATGTCGTAGCTGGTAATGTAACAACTCTACCTATTACGCTCGACCAAATGATTTTCCTTGGTAAATCGGTAGTTAAAGCCGTAAAACGAGCTCTTGTTGTAGTTGATATGCCTTTTGGTACATATCAAGTATCAGAAACTGAGGCCGTAAGCAATGCCATCAAAATAATGAAAATAACACATGCAGATGCATTG
>JAZRCE010000009.1:0-2596 GCA_045635445.1 Candidatus Aphodosoma sp. | reverse complement strand
CTCACTCTTTCTTTATATGCCTAAGCTCTATTTTTAAAATCCGCTTCTCCGAGCCATAAGAGGCAATTTTTTTTAATTATTTTAATTTATGAAAAAATTATTCTTCTATTTGTTGGCATTGCCCCTTTTTCTTGGAGCAGTAAGTTGTAGCGACGAAAAAGATGAGCCAAATGTGTTAACAGTAAACCTCTCTGAAGTTATCCTCACTGCTGAAGAAAATGACGATCAAGAATTGACAATCGCATCAACTTCACCTTGGGCTTTGGCTGGAGGTGCTGATTGGCTTCACGTTTCTGCTACTAGTGGCTCTGGCACTTCTACTATTAAATTGGCGACTAAGAGCATCAACAACTCTTCTAATAGCCGTAGCACAACTTTAACGATCACAAGCGGTGAATTATCTTGCGAAGTATTGGTAAAACAAGAGCCTGGCAAAGTTGTAAACTGTACTGCCGAACCTACTAAAGTTGTTGCTTTGAGCAATGGTATTGCTTGCAACTATAAATTTGGTTCTCAAGTAAGCTTCTACATTTCAACTCTTGGTGAAAAAAGCGATTTTGACTGCCGCACCAACGATGAAATCTACAAAAAACTATTGGAAGAAGGTGAGAGAAACACTCCTAAAGAAAGCTATGTATCTGTTTGGGATGGTTTGAACCCTCAAACTGAGTATAACGTTTACACAATTGCTTTTGACAAAAATGGTAAACCTGGCGACATGCTTGTAAAAACTATCAAAACTAAATCAGACAAAAACCAAGCATACGCATTAATCACAATCGACGATTTCAGCGAAGATAACTGGATTTACACAACTACTATCACTGCTTATTGTACAAAATACTACCACATGGCTTGGTCGGCTCCTACTGCCGATGAGGCATATATCAATAGCCCCGATGTTTTCTTAGCTTGGTTGTTAAAAGACAAAAACGAGAGCAGCGATCCTCTTCAACTTGCCGTACAAAGTCAAGCTTGGCACTTAGAAAGAGACAAGGACGATGCTTATTTCCAAGTTTTCACATGGGGATTAGATGCTAACAACGAATTGGCAGGTATCATCAAACGTGCTTCTACAACTGCATCAGCCGACTCTAAAAGCATCAAACAATTTGACATGTCGAAAGAAGCTTCAAAGGAAATGGTAAAAATCTCTATCAGCTACGATGAATATCAAAAAGCTAAATCATCAATGATCAAATAAACAGAAACAACTTTTTGACTAGTCCTAAATAAGCGTTACAAAATTAATACTTATTTATTAGGACAAAATTAATAACTTTTTAATTACACACAATGGAGCATGCTCCATTGTGTGTTGTTTTTTTATACGTTTTAATTTTTCTTTCTGATTGCCTATGCATTTGTTCGGGTGTAAGATAACCACATGAGTAATGAGGTCGTTGTTTGTTATAAATCTCAACAACATCTTTAACAACTGCTTTCATCACATCAATAGGAACATTATATTGTTCCAATAGAAATTCTTGTTTAAGCACTCCATTAATTCTCTCTGCTACGGCATTAGCATAGGGGTCATATGATTCGGCCATACTAGTTACAATCTTATATTTAGCAAGAGCGCGTTGGTATATATCACTGCAATATTGCACACCTCTATCTGAGTGGTGGATTAAATCATTAGTTGGATATCTTCTATTTGACGCAGCCATTTTTAAGGCTCTTAAAGAGCCTTCGGTTCCTAAACTTGAAGATAAATCGTAGCCCATGATTTTCTTTGAATATGCATCTGTTATTAATGATAAATACATATGATTATCTCGTTGTCCAATATATGTTATGTCCGACACCCATACTTGTTCCGGACGGGTTATTTCCATATTAGCGATAATGTTTTTATGTTTTCTGAATCGATGATGAGAGTTTGTTGTTACGTGATAAGAACGCAAAGGAGTAATAAGCATATGGTTTGCCCGAAGTATATCAAAAAGTTTATCCCGACCGACATTTAAGCAGTTCAACTCTTTTTGTAGCAAATAATATAATTTACGCGTGCCTATACGAGGTTGGGTCATACGAATATTATCTACCATTGCAACAACTTGATCAGCGGTTTTTCGCTTATTTTCTAAACTCCAACAAGAACGATAGTATTTTTGTCGTGTTATGCCGAGCAATCCACAAAGATTACTCTTGGACAATCGATTCATTTCTTTGTATTGGTCGATTGCTCGGCAGAGGAGTTTTTTCGAATATCAATATTAAACTCTTTTTCAGCCATGTCAATCATCATATCAAAGAACGCAACCTTATGATCTTTCATTTCGAGCTCATGTTGTAATCGATTGTTCTGACGTTCCAACATCTTTACTCGTTCTTCTAATTCCAATAACTTTTGTTCCTTACTCTTTTCCATTGGTTTACTCGTTTTATTTGCGACATCAAAGTTACCATATTTTCTTAACCAAGTGGTAACTGTTGTCTCACTTTGTATTCCATATTTACGAGCTACGGCACAAACTCCGATTCCTGTGCGCTCTACTTCTTGTACTACTGCCAACTTAAAAGGCATTGAATAATCTCGTTGTGTTCGCTTAACATACTTGTGTTTAGTCTCTTCCATTTTTTTGTTACT
>JAZRCE010000008.1:0-2828 GCA_045635445.1 Candidatus Aphodosoma sp. | reverse complement strand
TGCAGTCATCTGACCATATTGGCTCACGCCAAGAGCGTTGAATTTCTCCCAGTGGTCTGGTTTCGAGTAGTTAGGAATCACCATACCGTTAGTCACCACCACGCGTGGAGCATCTTTATGCGATGGGAACAAACCCATTGGGTGACCAGAATACATCACCAAAGTTTGCTCGTCAGTCATCTCGCAAAGATATTTCATAGTCAAACGATATTGAGCCCAGTTTTGGAACACAGCACCGTTACCACCGTAAGTAATCAATTCGTGTGGGTGTTGAGCCACAGCATAGTCCAAGTTATTATTAATCATCAACATGATAGCCGCTGCTTGTTTCGAGCGAGCAGGATAATCGTTGATATTGCGAGCCTTCATCTCATAGTCAGGACGCAAACGATACATATAGATACGACCATATGTTCTCAACTCCTCAGCAAATTCAGGCGCCAATTCAGCGTGATGTTTTTTAGGGAAATAGCGCAATGCATTACGCAAAGCCAACTCCTTCTCCTCAGCGGTCAAAATCTCTTTACGCTTAGGGGCATGGTTAATCTCTGGCTCATAAGCCTTAGGTTGAGGCAACACGTCAGGAATACCTGCCGCAATGTCTTTTCTAAATTCTTCAAGTGTCATAAGATATAAGATTTATAGTTATTGTTTTTTTTCTTTGATAATAATAACTCGCAAAGATACATATTTTTCTCAACATTCACAATAATTTCCAACAAAAAAAATCAAAAATCAAACACCATCAAAACAAAAACACCAACTCCATAGCCAATATTTCACACCACTACTCCCTATTATTTACATATAATAAACATATAATAAATATAGGATAAATATATAATAAATATATGATAAACATATGATAAACATACTATAAAAATATATACTCTGAAAAACGAATACATACTTTAATAATTCCCAAAAAATTCGTAACTTTGCAGTCTAATAACCAAACAATTAAAATATTTTTATGAAAACTATTTTTTTAAAAAAATTAACAATGCTTATATCAGCAAGCATAATGTTCATCTTATCTGCATGTGAACCACAAACAAACCCACAACAAGAAATAAAAATAGAAGAAACTAAACTCATCGGTTACTGTGGAAACAACATCGATGTCAACATCGCTGCAGGTCAAATGGCTCGCCTAGGTGGTGGCACCACTCTCCCTAAAGCCCTATTCGGAGATTCTAAATACATCGTAGGTGCTCGCGTATATATCGGCGCAGCTGCCACCGACACAAAAATATTCATCTCTACCGACCTAAAAACCAATCTATACGAACAACCTTTCGAGGTCATCCCAAACGCTTGGAATTACATCAAATTCACCACTCCTTTCGAATTAACTGACTCACTCCCTGGTGTATACATTGGATATATCGGAATGTCAGATGGTGCTATGCTAGGCATGGAAAGTGGCGAATTCCAACTCAACTCTCAAGGCATGGGTATGGACATCTACTACGATAGCACAGAAGGCGACCAATGGCAATTCTTCACCAATGTAGGCGGATATGGCTATAATGGAAAACTCGGCATACAAGCCGTAGTTACTGGTGGAGACTATAGCAACGACATACAAAACGACATCTGCATCGCAAACCCTCGCATCGATGCAAAACTCCCTATCAACACTACAAATACCATTAAATTCGACGTATTCAATTATGGTACAAAAACCGTAAACGACATCACCATAGAATATGAATACAATGGCACAAAAGGTTCAAAAACATTCGATAATCTCAATTTATGGAATGGCATGAATCACACAGTATACATCAACGACATAAAAACTCCTGCTACAGAAGGAAAATACACATTAAACATCACAGCTAAAACTTCAAGTGGTGATCAAATATTTGACGACAACAAAATCTCTGTCGAACAAGAAATCTATGCCTCAGGCTTCCAACGCAAAGTCCTCATCGAAAAATTCACAGGACAATCTTGCTCTGCATGCCCTAATGGTGCCGAAATCGTCAAAGCTACTCGCGCCGCATTCGAAGGTCGTTCTATCGAAGTTGCTCACCACGAAGGATTTGGCAAGGATGCTTTCACTCTCACCGAAAGCACCGAATATGCAAACTTCTTCTTCGCTCAACCTAAATTCTCTCCTGCTATTATGGTCGACCGCAATGTTGCCAACTCAGAAAATCCTACCTCTGTAGTTGGTCGCGTCAACGACAATGCAACTCCACTCTTCACCGAAGCAGTCCTCGCCAAAGCGCTCGAATCTATCGCTCCGCTCAACATAAACATCGTGCATACCTACAACGAAGCCAATCGCCAACTCACCGTAACTGTCAGCGGCGAAGCAGTTCAAGATCTCCCTAACGCTCGAATAAACGTTTGGCTCACTCAATCTAACATCAAAGCATACCAACTCAAAGGTGGCGATGACTACTCTCACGACCATGCCATCCGTGCTACACTCACTGGCACTTGGGGTCAAGAACTCGTTCTCACTCCTGACAACAAATACGAAATGACATTCCGTTACCAACTCCCTGAAAAAATCGGCGACTTCGACGTAGTCATCGACGACATGGAAATCGTAGCTTTCGTTGCCGACTACGACGCTACTAGCAGCTTCAACTGCCGCGTACACAACGCCGAAGCCATAGCCCTCAAATAAAGTTGAAAGTGTAGAGAGCCTACGGCATTAACCTCTAACCTCTAACCCCTAATCCCTAAACTCTATACTCTATACACTAAACTTTTTCTCACAAACTATTGCACAATTCAAATATTTATTATAACTTTGCAATCCGAAAGTGCTTCACGGAGTGAAAGCTCTTAAGTAACTAATTATTAAC
>JAZRCE010000007.1:0-36747 GCA_045635445.1 Candidatus Aphodosoma sp. | reverse complement strand
TTCTGTTGTCTCACGAGGATTCGAACCTCGACAGACAGAACCAAAACCTGTAGTGCTACCATTACACCATGAGACAATCATTTGCTTTATCTTTCAAAAGCGATGCAAAGTTACGACTTTTTGTTGAATTGTCCAAATGTTTTTGTAATTATTTTTTAACTTTTTTGTAAATTATTGTTTTATAGTGGTTTGAAATGCATATATTTTGCTTTTTTTATGCGGGTATGGCATGTTGTATCCTTATCTTTGTGCGTTTTTGTGGTTGTGATTGGACTATTTTTGGAGTGTTTTGAACGAAAGCAGGTGAATTGTTACGCAAATTGCGATAAAAATTAGTAGAATTTTTAGCCAAATTGGGTTGACAATGTAGACGGAAAGTAGGATTGTTGCCCATAATGTAGATATGGAAGCTATTTTTGCGCGGAGGGGGATAGCGCGGTGGATGAGGAAATTTTGTATGTAGGGTCCGAATACTTTATGGTTGAGTAGCCAATCGCGCCAGCCTGAGTTGGCTTTAAGGAATAGCCACGAGGCGAGTAGGAGGAATGGAGTTGTGGGTAGTACGGGTAGGAACATGCCGAGAGAGGCAAGTCCGACGCACGTAAAGGCTATGATGTTTAAGATGATTTTCATATTTTTGTTTTTAACATAAGTACAAATTTGCTTTTGGGACTAAAAGTTTTGGAGTTATTGATATGTGTGAGAGGTTTGTTTTGTTTTTAAGTACATGCCTTGTGATTTGCAGTTATCCGAGTTTGATTTATGTTAAATGAATGTTTCTTTTAACTAAATTGTAGGTTTGGACTATGATGATTGCGAATATGAGGCGGGGGATTACGAGGAAGTACCAAGCGACGCCGAGCATGCAGAAGATGGCAGTATCTTCGATGAGTGAGTGGTTGACTGAGATATGGAGATTGATGCGATGTAGTTCCTCGCGATCGGCACCAGACTCTTCGATTTCTTGAGCCATGATGCCGGCGCCATATGTTAAACCTACGGTTTGTGCCACAAGCCAAAGGAATGCACTATTGGGTTGAAGTCCGCAAAGGCGCATTAGGGGAGCGAGTGGGCGTGCTATTTTGTTGGTTATACCATAACGTTTTAGTAGGAATTGACCGTACATTAGGGCGGTGATAATCAGTATGATTTTGATGCAAAGCGAGGCTGTGTTTGTGAGCCAAGTTAGGAGTTGGGCGGGGAGAGATGTGTTGGTAGTATTGACTGCTGACGCAGTATGTTGCGTCGCTACTGAATCTGGGGATAATGCGAGTGAATCAGGTAGTATGAGGTTTAGGAGGATACCGCCAAGTATACTGAAAGTTAGGCGTATGACTAGGGTTTGCCAAAAAGGAGTTCCAGAGCGGCGTTGTACGGCACATTCAATGGGTAAGTTGTGTGTGATAAGGCACATTAACGCAAGGATTGTGATTTCGCGCAGAGATAATGGTAGTGTGGCGATGATGGCAATAGGAGCGTAGAGTGGGAGGAAGAGAGATGAGAAATAGACAATTGCGGCATTGCCTTGAAGGCCTATGAGACGGAAAAGGGGCGCAGTGTAGATGGAAATCCATTCGATTATGCCGTAAAAATCGAGCAAGGTGACTACGAATGATACGGGAACTATTATTCGTATAATCCAAAGTGCAGTTTTTAGTGCATTGCGCAATATTGTAGGCATAAAATATTGAGATATAGGAATATAATGAGAGATTAGGACTGGTCTAAAAATAAGAAAGGGCAGCCCTCGCGGCTACCACAATCTTTTCTTAACCTTAAATCTAATACCATGAAAAACACGATGCAAAGTTACGATTTTTTTGTGAATTTGCAAAATGTTTTTTGTGATTTTTTGTGGGTTTAATGTTATTTAACTTTTATTGGTGTGTTGTGTGTTTGGTGTATTGGTTGCTTGAAGGTAAGGAGAGGGTATGGTTATCCTATGAAGAAGCTATGATGAAGATGGGGGAGGATGGGGTTGTGTAAGGGATATTGAGTGTTTTTTTTAGAGTGATTTTGTATTAGTTATGGGATTTTGCACCACTTAGGGTAAATATAGTGTTAATTAGTTGATGTATAATGTTTTATGTTGTTGTTTTGTGCTGCGTAAGTAAATTGCTTAATTCGTTGATAATGAGTGTTAGTAACTTGTTAGTAATTTTTTAGGTGGGGAATAGTGGGGAATTGAAATTTTTTTTGTAACTTTACATCGTAATTCTGAAAGTTTAGAGTTTAGAGTTTAGAGTTTAGAGTTTGATGATGGTTGTTGGGGTGTAAATAATTGATAATTAATGACAAATAATATATAGTTATGAAGACATTTCTTGGTAAAATAGAGGCTAAGGTAGATGCGAAAGGGAGGGTGTTTGTACCGTCGGTGTTTCGAAAAGTGTTCTCGGAAGAGGATAGGGAGCGTGTTGTGGTGCGTATGGAGGCTGAAGAAAAGTATCTTGTGGTGTATCCAGAGAGTGTTTGGAATAAGCAGGTTTTGGATTTGCAATCGAAGTTAAATGAGTGGGATTCGGAGGATCAGTTGTTGTTGATGCAATTTGTGGGAGATGCTGAAATGTTGGATTTTGATGCGCAAGGTCGTGTGTTGTTGCCAAAAAGATTGCAGAGTCGTTTGGGTGGGGATAGTGAGTTGATTTTTGTGGGTATGGTTGATAGAATTGCGTTGTGGGGTAAGTCTATGTATGAAGAGCAGTTTGCGGTTAAGGCAAAACTTAGTGAAAGATTGAAAATGTTGGGAAGAAAGGAGTAGCTTTTTTTTGATTTTATTGTTGAACTAATTATGAATTATGCATTATGAATTCTGAATTAAATACATATCATGTTCCGGTAATGTTGTCGGAGTGTTTGGATGGTTTGAATATTAAATCTGATGGGGTTTATGTAGATTTGACTTTTGGTGGAGGTGGGCACTCGCGTGCTATATTGGAGCGATTGGGAGAGGGGGGTCATTTGTATTCGTTTGATCAGGATTTGGATGCTATGAAGAATGCTTTTGATGATGGGCGATTTACGTTTGTGAGAGGTAATTTTAGATATTTGAAAAACTTTTTGAAATACTATGGTGTGGAGAAGGTGGATGGTATATTGGCTGATTTGGGGGTTAGTTCGCACCACTTGGATGATGAGACTCGTGGGTTTTCTTTTCGTTTTGAGGGACGGTTGGATATGAGAATGAATACGGCGGCGGGGAAAACGGCGGCAGATGTGTTGAATAGTTATAGTGAAGAGGAGTTGGCTAATGTGTTTTATTTTTATGGTGAATTGCAACAGGCGAGAAAATTGGCTAAGGCGATAGTGAAGGTTAGAGGGGAGGTGGGGTTTGATGATATTGCAGGGTTTATGGATGTTGTAAAACCGTTTTTTAGGCATGAGAGAGAGAAGAAGGATTTGGCAAAGGTGTTTCAGGCGTTGAGGATAGAGGTGAATAGAGAGATGGATGTGTTGAAGCAAATGTTGGCGCAAGTGCCAGATGTGTTGGCTGAAGAAGGACGATTGGTGGTGATGACGTATCATTCGTTGGAAGATAGATTGGTGAAAAATTTCATAAAAACAGGTAATTGTGAGGGAAAGCAAGAAAAGGATTTTTATGGTCGAGTGATTGCGCCTTTGCGAGCGGTGAATAATAAGGTGATAGTGGCGTCGGAGGAGGAAGTTGGGCGTAATCCGAGAGCGCGTTCGGCGAAATTGAGAATAGGAGCTAAGGTTTAAAGTAGGTAAAAAAAGGAGTTTGTTATGAATGTTTTTAAATTTAGAAAGAAGGCAGAAGGTGAGAATCGAGTGGGTTTGATGGATAAAGTGGGTGGTCGAGAGAGTGTGGTGACGGTGGTTAAGGATGTTGTGGCTGGTGATATTTTGTTGAAGGAGACGATTAGGAAACAGTATTTATATGTGTTGTTGTTGTTTGTTTTGTCTCTTTTTTATGTTAATAATAAGTTTTTGTATGAGAGGGAGTTGAGAGAAATAGAGAGAAAAAGAGCGGAGGTGACGGATTTGAGATATCGTTCGTTGTCTATGTCGAAGGAGGTAAAACAGGCGGGGAGAAGGAGTGCTGTGGTTAGGGTTTTGGAGGAAAAAGGTAGTGTGTTGAAGTCGTCGATGAAGCCTGTGGTTATAGTTGAAGATTGATGGTGAAAAATGGGGAATGTTGAAGTTATAAGAAATGTATTATTTGTGATTTATGGCACTGAGAAAGTCGATAATTAGAAAATATACGATAGTTTATTATTTTGTGTTGGCATTGTTCTTGTTGGCGGGGGTGCGTTTGGTGATGGTTATTACGGTGGAACGAGACAATTGGTTGGCGCAATTGGATAGGGTGTTGCAAGAGGATAGGGTGATAGAGCCAGAGCGGGGTAATTTGTATGCTGCGGATGGTAGTTTGATTACAGCAACTATACCTAGATATAAATTGTATATGGATTTGAGGGTGGAAGCATTGCATACTCCTAAGGGTTTGAAGTTTTTTGAAGATAATATAGATTCGCTGTCGATTTGTTTGTCAAAGAAATTTGAGGATAAGAGTGCGGAGGAGTATAAACGCATGATAAATGATGCACGCAAGGTGAAGAATGGTAGATTGAGGTTGAGTAGTAGGTCTGTGTCGTATATTGAATTGAAAGAGATAGAACAATATCCATTGTTGCGTGCAGGTGTTTATAAGAGTGGTTTTTTCTTTGAGAAAGAGGTTTGTAGAGAGAATTTGTATGGTTCGTTGGCGCGTCGTACTTTGGGTAATGTGTATAGGAGTAGTGGTAAGGGACAGTATGGTTTGGAGTTGTATTACGATTCGTTGCTTACAGGAGAGCCTGGATTGTCGAAGGGCCATTTGGTTGGGCGTAGGCAATGGGTTTTTGTGGAAGAGAAGGCAGCAGAACGTGGGGCTGATATTTATACGACGCTTGATTTGGAGATGCAAGATGTGTGTGAAACGGTGATGCTTGAAAAGTTGGATGTTATAAAGGCAAAGAATGCGTGTGTGATATTGATGGAGGTTGCGACTGGAGAAATAAAAGCAATGGTGAACTTGCAACGCGCAGAAGATGGTAGTTATTTTGAGGGGAAGAATATGGCTGTGTCGGATTTGTCGGAACCGGGTTCAACGTTTAAGACTATGAGTTTGATGGTGGCTTTGGATGATGAATTGTGTGATACATCGGATGTGTTGAATATTAATCATGGTCAATGGCCTTTTTATGATAAGACGATGTATGATCATAACTGGAAAAGTGGAGGGTATGATTCACTAACTGTTTCGGAAATATTGGCGCAATCGAGTAATGTTGGTGTTAGTCGTATTATTGATGAAAAATATAGGTCAAAGCCGCGAAATTATATTGATGCTATTTTAGCGACTGGGTTTGCACAACCGATAGATATTGGTATTCCAGGAACTGTAGCGCCTAGAATTCCTATGCCAGGAGGTGAAGGTTGGAGTGGTTTGACATTGCCATGGATGTCGATAGGGTATGAGGTATTGGTGCCACCGATATATACACTTAATTTTTATAATGCAATAGCAAATGGTGGAAAAATGATGCGTCCGTATCTTGTTCGTGAGATTAGGCGGGATGAAAAAGTGTTGTTAGAAAATGAACCTGAGGTTATAAATAAGAATATATGCAAAGCGACAACATTGTCGAAAGTGCAGGGGATGTTGGAAGGTGTGGTGATTAGAGGTACGGCAAAGTCGTCTAAATCGAAATATTTTGCAATAGCAGGTAAAACGGGAACAGCTCAGTTGCAAGGAAGAAAAGATAAGCATCAGGTTTCGTTTTGTGGGTATTTTCCTGCGGACAATCCGTTGTATTCGTGTATAGTTGTGGTAAAAGAACCGCAGATGAATCCAAATGCAGCATTTATGTGTGGGGATGTGTTTAAGCAAATAGCAGAGTATGTATATTCTAAAGAGGTGAGGGTTGATGTTGATGATTTGGTGGAATGGAATGATGATTTGGGAAGTGGATATAATTTGCCATTAGTGAAATCGGGTCGACGTGAAATTATAGAAGATGCATTAAATGAATTAGATGTAAAGTGGTATGCGGGAGAGACGGATTGGGTTGTGATGAAAGAGTCGCAGTCGTCGTTGGTTGCTGAAGAATTAAGTTTGTCGGGTTCTAAGATGCCTAATGTGATAGGTATGGGTGCTATGGATGCTGTCTATTTATTGGAAAGTTATGGATTGAGAGTAAAGTTGATTGGTAAGGGTTCGGTTTACTATCAATCTTTGAGGAAAGGTACGGATATAGTTATAGGTAGTATAGTTGAATTAAAACTTAGATGATTATAAAGGTAATAAAAATTAAATATAGTATAGTATGCAATTATCGGAAATATTAAAAGGTGTTGAGTTGGCCAATGTTTTATTGGTTGATGTCGAAGTGAAAAATATTCAATTTGATTCGCGTAAAGTTGAGAATGGTAGTATGTTTGTTGCAACTAGGGGGACGGCTGTTGATGGTCATATGTATATAACAAACGCAGTAGAGGCTGGTGCAATTGTAGTGGTATGTGAAGAAATGCCTTCAGAGATGGCAGAAAATGTAATTTATCTCAGGGTGGATAATAGTGCAGAAGCTCTAGGTCGTATGGCAAGTAATTATTATGGTCGTCCGTCGGAGAAGTTGACGCTTGTAGGTGTCACAGGGACTAATGGTAAAACTACAATAGCGACATTATTGTATCAATTGCATCGTGCATTGGGATATAAAGTGGGATTATTATCGACTGTATGTAACTATGTAGATGACAAAGCTATAGAGTCGACTCATACGACTCCAGATGCATTAGCATTGAATGCTTTGTTGTCAGAGATGGTTGAAGTTGGTTGTCAATATGCATTTATGGAAGTTAGTTCGCATTCGGTTGATCAACGACGTATAGCGGGTTTGCAATTTGCAGGTGGTATTTTCACTAACCTTACTCGTGATCATATTGATTATCATAAAACATTTGATAATTATCTCAAAGCAAAAAAATGTTTTTTTGATGAATTACCAAGAGGAGCATTTGCCATAGTTAATGCTGATGATAAAAATGGAATGGTTATGTTGCAAAATACTCGTGCTGACAAAAAAACATATAGTGTGCGTAGTTTAGCCGATTATACAGCTCGTATTCTTGAAGCATCGTTTGATGGTATGCTACTTAATATTTGTAATCGAGAAGTATTTATGCCATTCGTAGGTAGATTTAATGCTTATAATCTTTTAGCCGTTTATGGAGCAGCAGTTTCATTAGGCGCTGATGCCGAAGAAGTATTGCGTATTTTGTCGATCTCTAAAGCTGTATCAGGTCGATTCGAATCAATCAAAATGCAAAAAGGTTTTACAGCTATAGTAGACTATGCTCATACTCCAGACGCTCTTACTAATGTTATAGATACCATTAATGATATTCGTAATGGATCAGGACAATTGATTACAGTTGTAGGTTGTGGAGGCAATCGAGATAAAGGCAAACGTCCGATGATGGCTCATGAAGCAATAAAAGGTAGTGATAGGGTGATATTTACAAGTGATAACCCACGTCATGAAGATCCACAATCTATATTGGATGATATGACTGCCGAACTCGATTCAGTTGCAATGCGTAATGTATTAGTCATTGCTGATCGCCGTCAAGCTATTCGTACAGCATGCCAACTTGCTCAGTTAGGAGACGTAGTGCTTGTAGCAGGTAAAGGTCATGAAAATTATCAAATTATTGGCGATGTAAAACATCATTTTGATGATCGCGAAGAACTCCTTGCTACTAATTAATCAAATATATACACATTATGTGTATTCATAAAAAAATAACAAAAAAAGATAAAATATGTTCTACTACCTATTCAATTACTTCGACACGACCTTTGACCTTCCAGGTGCAGGTATGTTCAACTTTATTTCTTTTCGTGCAGGTTTGGCCTTTATTACGGCATTAATTTTTTCAACTCTTGTAGGTAAGAAAATTATTGAGAAACTTCAGCACCTTCAGATAGGAGAAACTATTCGAGATCTTGATCTAGAAGGGCAAATGAGTAAAAAAGGTACCCCTACAATGGGAGGTATTATTATACTTCTTTCTATTTTGGTTGCCAATCTTTGTTTTGGTGTATTGCACAATGTTTATATGATACTGATGCTTATTACTACAGTGTGGTTAGGTGCCTTAGGTTTTGCTGATGACTATATTAAAGTATTTCGTAAAAACAAAGAAGGTTTGCATGGTAAGTTTAAAATTATTGGGCAAGTAGGTATTGGCCTTATTGTTGGTTTAACTCTTTATTTAAGTCCAGACGCAGTGATTCGTGAAAATGTATCAACTAATTTTGATCGTGAGACCTATACTGAGACTGTAGAATATGGTTCTCAAGATATAAAATCAACTACCACAACTATTCCTTTCTTCAAAAACAACAATCTCGACTATGCAGATCTATTTACTTGGGCAGGTGAACATAAACAAATGTTAGGATGGATATTCTTTGTTTTAATGACAATTTTTGTCGTAACAGCTGTATCAAATGGTGCTAATCTTACAGATGGTCTAGATGGTCTTGCTACAGGTACATCGGCTATACAAGGTGTAGCACTTGGAATATTAGCCTATGTATCAAGTAACGTTAATTATGCTGGTTACCTCAACATAATGTACATTCCGGGGGCAGGAGAATTAGTGATTTTTGCAGCAGCCTTTATTGGGGCTACAATTGGATTCCTTTGGTTTAATAGTTATCCGGCTCAAGTGTTTATGGGCGATACAGGTTCATTAGCTCTTGGAGGTATTATTGCTGTATTTGCTATCGCTATTCATAAAGAACTTCTTATTCCGATACTTAGTGGAATTTTTTTGGTAGAGAATTTATCGGTTATAATGCAAACAACATATTTTAAATATACTAAAAAGAAAACAGGAGTCGGACGTCGTATATTTAAAATGTCGCCATTGCATCATCATTTCCAAAAAGCAGGTAATGCAGGTATTGATGCTTTGTTCCAATATCCACTCAAACCACTTCCTGAGTCGAAAATCACAGTTCGCTTTTGGTTAGTAGGTATTCTACTTGCAGTTTTAACAATTATTACATTGAAAATACGATAATAAAATATCAATAGTTACAGATAACGATAGATCATAATTGATTGTGGAATATAGACTTATAATATGAGAATAGTAATATTAGGAGCAGGTGAAAGTGGCGTAGGTAGCGCTATCCTTGCACAAGCAAAAGGTTTTGATGTGTTTGTATCAGATATGTCTGCCATCAAACCAAAATATAAAGAAGAGTTGGAGCGTCGTAGTATTCCTTATGAAGAATTGCAACATACTGAGGCATTGATACTCAATGCCGATGAGGTAATTAAATCGCCAGGCATACCAGAGAAAGCCCCAATTATTAAGGTACTACGCGCACAAGGCACCCCAATCATCAGCGAAATCGAATTTGCTGCACGCTACACCGATGCCAAAACAATCTGTATCACTGGTAGTAACGGCAAAACCACTACCACAATGCTCACCTATCATATTTTATGTGAAGCAGGTTATAATGTGGGATTGGCTGGCAACGTAGGACGTAGTTTTGCATGGCAAGTGGCCGAGCAGTCGTTTGATTACTATGTAATCGAACTTTCAAGTTTCCAACTCGATGGTATGTATGATTTCCGTGCCGATGTAGCAATATTGCTCAACATCACGCCAGACCACCTCGACCGCTACGAATACAAATTTCAAAACTATATCGACTCCAAATTCCGCATCTTGCAGAATATGACCAAGGCACAAACCTTCGTGTATTGGAGTGAAGACCCAGTGGTGAAAGCCGAGATAGAAAAACGCACATTACCTATGTTGCAAGCTCCATTCGACATAGCACAAAAAGAAGGTAATATAGCATGGATTGAAAACGAACAACTTATGATAAACTTTGAAAACGAACCACTCAAAATGGATACAAACGATATAACAATAAAAGGAACACACAATATGTACAATTCAATGGCAGCTGCAGTAGCAGCAAACGTAATGGGCGTACGCAACGAAACAATCCGTCGTTCGCTCGCAACATTCCAAGGCGTAGAACACCGATTGGAATATGTAGCAACAATTCGTGGTGTTCGTTATATTAATGATTCAAAAGCAACTAATGTCAACTCTTGTTGGTATGCATTGCAAAGTATGAAAACACCTGTAGTACTTATTCTCGGTGGTACTGATAAAGGTAATGATTACAGTGAAATAGCATCGCTCGTGCGCGAAAAAGTGCACACTCTTATTTTTATGGGTCTTGATAATAAGAAATTGAACGAGTATTTTGCACTTAATTCTAATTGTAAAATTGTTGATACTAATAATCTTGCAGATGCTGTGCGTGTAGCCTATGAGGTGGCACAGAAGGGTGATACAGTTTTATTGTCGCCATGTTGTGCAAGTTTTGACCTATTTAAAAACTATGAAGATCGTGGAGAACAATTTAAACAAGCAGTAAAACAATTATAAAATAAAGGAAAATGAACAAATTCTTAACAACGACATTAAGGGGCGACAAAGTGTTGTGGGCAGTATTTGCCTTGTTGTTTATTGTATCAATGGTAGAGATGTTTAGTGCGTCGAGTAAATTGGTACATCAAAGTGCGTATGTATATGATCCGATTTTGCGTCATGTTAAGAATTATACTTTTGGTTTTGTAGCTTTGTTGCTTGTTCAAGTGGTTGATTTTAAGTATATTCGATTGTTGGGTTATGTGGGACTATTTTTTTCTTTAGCATTGTTGGTCTACGTGCTTTTTTTTGGAGTTACACAAGGTAATGCAGCTCGGTGGATCAGTATAGCAGGTTTTCAATTTCAACCATCAGAATTTGCGAAGCTTTCGCTTATTGTTGTAGTTTCTGATTTAGTAGAGCGATTTCAAACAAAAGAGCAACAAGATAGGAATTATAAATATATAGCATCTCTTGTAATAGTAGTGTGTGGTTTAATATTTTTAGAGAATTTTTCAACAGCAGCTATTTTGTTTGTTATAGTAATGGCAATGATGTGGATTGGAGAGATTGATTATAAAAAAATATTATCTACTTTTGGTGTTGTATTGGCAGTTGTGATGCTAGTATTGGCAGTAGCAGTTGTAGTTCCAGAAGATGTATATGCACGAAGTACTAATCCAGCATTGAAGTTAATTAAACGTTCTTATACTTGGGTTTCTCGTATTGACAATTTTTTTACTGATGAGGAAGTAAGCAAATATGTCATTACAGATGATAATTTTCAAGCAAATCATGCGCAAATAGCAGTAGCTCGTGGAGGTTTTTTTCCTAGTGGTCCTGGCACGAGTGTTGAACGTAATTATTTACCAGAAGCATTTTCAGATTTTATTTTTGCTATTATTGTAGAAGAATTAGGTGCTATTATAGCTTGCTTTATCGTGGCTCTTTATTTGATATTGTTGTTCCGGGCCGGTAAGGTTGCGCAACAGTCCGATTCTCTTTTTTGTGCAATATTAGTTATAGGGGTTACTTTAATGATTGTTATGCAAGCGTTTGTTCATGTAGGAGTATCAGTTCATTTGGGTCCCGTTACAGGTCAACCTTTGCCTTTGATAAGTAATGGTGGTACATCTATACTTATTAATTGTATATACTTTGGTATTATTATTAGTGTTACTCGTTATATTCAAGATCAACAACTTATTAAGCAAAAAGTAGCAGAGGCAAAAGAAGAATCGCTAGAAAAAGATAATAAGCAATCAAAAGAAATAGACATAATAGAAGAAACAAAATAACTATGAAACGTAAATATTTAATTAGTGGAGGAGGCACTGGAGGCCATATATTCCCAGCAGTAAGTATAGCAAATGAATTACGTCGACAAGATCCCGATTGTGAGATTCTTTTTGTTGGAGCGGAAGGTCGTATGGAAATGGAACGTGTGCCTGCAGCAGGTTATAATATTGTAGGCCTAAAAGTAGAAGGATTTGATCGCAAAAATATATTTCGCAATATTAAAGTAGTTTATAATTTACTTTTATCCATGTGGAAGGTGCGCCGTACGATAAAGCAATTTGCTCCGGATGTTGCAGTTGGCGTAGGAGGATATGCGAGTGGAGCTGCTTTGAAAGTAGCTCAAATGATGAGAATACCTGTGGTACTACAAGAGCAAAATAGTTTTGCGGGTGTTACTAATAAGATGTTAGCGAAGAGAGCGGAAAAAATATGTGTAGCCTACACTGGTATGGAGCGTTTCTTTCCTGCGGAGAAGATTGTTCTCACAGGTAATCCAGTTCGTCAAAATTTATTGGATTCAATAGATAAAGCGGAGGCATATAAATATTTTGGATTAGTCTCAGATAGACCAACTCTTTTGGTTATGGGTGGTAGTCTTGGAGCTCGAACTATTAATCAAGCAATGATATCAGGTATTGAAAAACTTAAAGAATCAGGAGTACAAGTGATTTGGCAAACCGGTAAGATATATTATCAAAATGCACTTGAAGCTTATGCGCCATATAGTTGTGATGAAATAAAGGTGACTGATTTTCTTTCGCGCATGGATTATGCTTATGCGGTGGCAGATCTTGTTGTTTCTCGTGCAGGTGCGAGTTCTATTTCAGAACTTTCTTTGCTTGGTAAACCTTCGATTCTTGTTCCGTCTCCTAATGTAGCCGAAGATCATCAAACACATAATGCTCGTGCTCTTTCAGATAAAGGTGCAGCTATTTTAGTTCGTGATGTAGAGGCTATAGATATTATGGTAAATACAGTATTAGAAACAATATCATCAGCCGAAAAATTACAGTCTTTATCTGATAATGTGCTTAAACTTGCATATCCTAATTCGGCAGAAAAGATTGTAAAAGAGATTGTTAAATTGCTTAAGTAGTAATGTGTTTTGTTGTTTGTGTTTTTAATTAATTATTAATTATGAATTATAAATTGATATATTTTCTTGGTATTGGTGGCATTGGTATGAGTGCCATAGCACGTTATTTTAGAGCCAAAGGTTTTGATGTAGCAGGTTATGATCGTACTTCTACTATTTTGACTCGTGAATTAGAGGCTGAAGGAATAAAGATAAATTATGTTGATGAATTAGAGGCAATTCCTGTTCAATTCACAGAACCGTCAACTCTTATAGTATATACACCAGCTATACCAGCAGATAATAAGCAATATAGATTTTTTGCAAATAATGGTTTTTGTATGATGAAGCGTGCGGCTATTCTTGGCGAAATTACTCGACGTGAGCGTGGTTTGTGTATTGCAGGTACACATGGCAAGACTACCACATCTACAATGACTGCGCACATTCTTAAACAAAGTCATGTTGATTGTAATGCTTTTCTTGGAGGTATATCAAAGAATTATACAAGTAATTTACTCCTCTCAGATAATAGCGATTTGGTTGTTATAGAAGCAGATGAATTTGATCGTTCTTTTCATCATTTATCGCCATATATGGCAGTTATTACATCTACTGATGCTGATCATCTTGATATATATGGTACTCATGAAGTATATTTAGAAAGTTTTGCTCATTTTACGTCGTTGATAGTTGACGGGGGAGTGTTGTTTGTAAAAAAAGGCATTCAACTTGAGACTCGCATATCTGATAAAGTTACACTTTATAGTTATTCTGGTACAGAGGAAGCCGATTTTTATGCAGACAATGTTCGTTTAGGAGAAGGTCGATTGGTGTTTGATTTTGTCACACCCGACGAGCGTATTGTTGATGTCGAACTTGGTGTGCCAGTAATGATAAATGTTGAGAATGCAGTAGCAGCTATGTCGGTAGCATATCTCAATGGCGTTACAGCTGACGAGTTGCGTGCTTCAATGACTTCGTTTGCAGGCATTCGTCGTCGTTTCGATTTCCATTTTCGCACCGATGCCCTCACCGTTATTGATGATTATGCTCATCATCCGATGGAGTTGGAGGCGAGTCTTAAATCTGTTAATGCGCTTTATGCCGATAAAAAGATAGTTGTTGTATTCCAACCGCATCTTTATACTCGCACGCGCGATTTTTATCACGAATTTGCAACCGCACTTTCGCATGCCGAGCAAGTGGTGTTAGTTGAGATATATCCTGCACGCGAATTACCTATTGAAGGAGTAACGTCGCAAATGATATTTGATAAGGTAACATCCCCTGTTAAACATCTGACAACGAAGTCAGATTTGATTAACACATTAAAGAATATAGAGTTTGATGTTCTTCTGACAGTTGGAGCTGGTGATATAGATACCTATATACCTCAAATTATTTCTCAATTTAAATTATAGGGTGACAGCTCATAAAAGCATAATACTTACTTATGTATATTTGGAAAAAAATATTATTTATTAGCATAGTCTTCGTTACTGTGATTGGACTTATCGTTATGCTTAGATTTGCGTCGCAGACGCATGATGATGTATGTGAAAATGTTTATGTTGAGGTGAGTGATTATGGGGTGTTGCAATTTGTGTCAATTAGTGATATTGAAAAACATCTAAAACAACAAAATTTATATCCGCAAGGTAATGTTCAATCAACGATTAATCTTGCTGAAATAGAAACTTGCTTGCTGCAGTTGAATATGGTGAAGGATGTTAATTGCTATTTTACGCCGACAGGTGATGTAAGTATATCTGTGACTCAGAGAGTACCTATTTTTAGAGTTAAAAATGAATGTGAAGATTATTATGTTGATAAAGATAGGAATAAAATGTCCACATCAATTAAATTCTCTGCTTATGTTCCAATAGTTACAGGTAGTGTTAGTTTTGATTATGTATCAACTGAATTATTTGATTTTATGCAATATTTGCAGTCGGAATCTCGTTGGCGATCGGCATTTACTCAGATTTGTGTCTATGAAGAAGAAAAAATAGAATTAATTCCTCGTGTCGGTAATTTTGCAATTAGATTAGGTGCGCTTGATCGTTATGAATTTAAATTAGAAAAGTTAGATAAATTTTTATCTGTTTTACCTAAGTATTATTCTTGGAATGAATATTCCATTATTAATCTTGAGTACAAAGACCAAGTGGTATGTACAGAACGAAAAAAATAAAAAATATATGTCAATATAACAATTAAAATTATATTAATAATGTTTGTATCAGTAGATTTGGGTAATTCCCTTATAACAATGATGGCCGCCGAGCATCAAATCGACGGTACATTCAAAATAATTGCTGTCGAGAAGGAGGAAACGCCTATTGATAGCATTCAAAATGGTATTGTGCGTAAACCATCTGAGATTGCCTCTACCATTTCACGTTTGTTGAAACAAATGGAAAATCGTCTGGAAAATAAACTAGGGAATAAGTATGAGATCAAAAATTTCTACACCGCAGTCAATGGTCGCTCGCTTCGCTCTATTCGTGGCACTGCCTTTCATCCTTTCGAAACAGCTACCGAAATAGGTGCAGCTGAACTTAATGATTTGCGCAGAAAGGCGCTTGAACAATTTGACACAAACCGTTATATTTATAGTATAACTAACGAAGAATATCTCATCGAGGGTGATTATGTGCGTAATCCACTTAATATTGTTTGTCGCGAGATACATGCTAATTATTTAGTCACAATGGGTCGTCTTGATATCCGTGAGAATCTTGACAAATGTATCGACCGCATTGTTATTGACGATGTCTATTCCTATTCTTTGGCACCTATTGTTATGGCCGATGCATTGTTGACTGAAGATGATCGCATTAATGGTGCTATTCATCTTAATTTTGGAGCAACTACAACATCTGTTACGGTTTATCAAGATAATTATTTGCGTCATTTGGCGGTGGTGCCTTTCGGAGGTAAACATATAACAAATGATTTGTCTACAGCTTTAAGTATTACTTTAAATGAGGCAGAATTAGTCAAAAAACAAAAGGGTACGCCTATTATTGAAAAGGCGAAAGGTCGTCAAATTTCGTTGCCAGGCAAACCCGGAGTTGAACCACGTAAAATGCAGCTAGAAGAAGTGTCAGAAATAATTGAAGCACGTCTTGCCGAAATTCTCAATTTAGCAATGAAAGAGGTTGAAGCCTCTGGTTTTATTAATAAAATTAAAAATGGGATTGTCGTTTCTGGTGCAACATCACGCATGACTGATTTTAATGAATTTATTGCAAATAAGACTAATATGGAAGTCCGAATGGGTTCATTATCTCATCTTGTAGTTGGTGAATATCCCGATACAACCCTCGAGTATCCGCTCCTTATCGGCTTGCTCATCAACGCCGACGAACCATCCGTTGTCGAAAAACCAAAAGAGACCGAAACGTCTATCCAAATAGAAGAAACACTCAAACCTAAAGGTAAAAAAACAAGTTGGTTCGAGCGATTTAAACAAGGTTCTTTGTTTGATGGTTTCGACGGACCCGACGGAGCAACAATTCAAGACTAATATTATCGTCAGACGAAAAGTATCATTCTAAATTTATACGAAAAATGACTTGTGATTTAACAAAACAATATATTATGGCAGATAAATCAAACTCAATTATCAAAGTAGTAGGTGTAGGTGGAGGTGGTGGCAATGCTGTCAATCATATGTACAAACAAGGCATTCAGGATGTAACCTTTGTGCTTTGTAACACCGACCAACAAGCCCTTCGTTGTTCTCCCGTTCCCAACAAACTTCTCCTTGGCGATGGTCTTGGAGCTGGTGGTCGACCTACTCGTGCTCTTGAGGCTGCCGAAGCTTCGCGTGACGAAATTCGCAATATGCTCGACGATGGCACCAAAATGGTATTTATTACAGCCGGTATGGGCGGAGGCACAGGCACAGGCGCAGCACCTATTGTTGCCGAAATCGCTCGCGAACTCAAAATACTTACAGTAGGGATTGTTACTATACCTTTTGCTTTTGAAGGCAAACGCAAAATTCGTCAAGCCCTCGAGGGCGTAGCTGTTATGAGCGAATATGTTGACGCTATGCTAGTTATTCATAATGAGCGTTTGTGTACATGCTATCCCGATGTCAATCTTTCTAACGCATTTGCTCATGCCGATAATGTGCTTACCAATGCAGCTCGAAGTATAGTAGAAATTATCACAGTCGAAGGCCATATTAATGTCGACTTTGCCGATGTTTGCACCATTATGCGCGATGGCGGTGTGGCTATTATGAATTATGGTTATGGTGAAGGCGAAAATCGTGTGTCTGCCGCCATTCAAGATGCCCTCAATTCTCCGCTTCTAAATAACAACGATATTCATAATTCTAAGAAAATCCTCCTCAATTTCTATTGCTCTGAGACTAAACCAGTGTTGATGAGCGAAGTGAAAGAGATCAACGAATTTATGGAACAAATGGGCGATGACATCGAAGTTATTTGGGGCGTAACATTCGATGAATCGCTTGGTGAAAAAGTCAAAGTAACACTCCTTGCTACAGGTTCTGAGATGAGCGTAGTGCCTGAGGATTTGCGCGAAGAGTTGCGTCGCAAACGCGAACAAGCCAAAGCAACCGGCGAAATCTACACCGAAGAAAAGGCAACATCCAATGCATCCGAATCATCCCAGCCAAAAATATCGTGGGGAGCGAAACAAGATGATGTAATGGACCAAATCGAAAAAGTATTCTATGGTAAACCCGGAGAAAAAGAATCCAAAGCAACTCTTTTACTTGAGCAATTAGACTACGACGACGAACTCCTTCGCCGCCTCGAAACCGAACCCGCAATCAATCGCAAATAAAACTTTTAATTTAAATAATTGATTTTAAACAAAAGTACAGATCAATTTTATAGGATGATTAAATTTGTTTATATTTCAATGATTATTATGGCTGAAATAGTTTTTTTAAGTACATGCCTTGCTATTAATTAGTAATTATTTATTGTTATTATTTAGTGCTTGTACTTGAAATCATAGTCCTCCTTACTAAAGTAGATAAATATCTGCTACTTTGTGGGCCTAATAAATTAATTATGTACTTATGTTGAAATAAAAAAAATAATATTATGGCACTATTCGAACAAATTAGCGAAGACATCAAAAAAGCGATGCTCGCACGTAATAAAGTAGAACTCGAAGCACTTCGTGGTATCAAAAAAGAACTCCTCGAAGCTAAAACATCTAAAGAGGCATCAGGTGAACTCACCGACGCCGTAGCCATCAAAGTAATCCAAAAAATGGCAAAACAAGGCAAAGATACTGCCGAGGTATTCGCCACTCAAGGCCGACAAGACCTCGCCGACGAATATCTCGCACAGGTCGAGGTCTACAACAAATACCTCCCACAAATGATGTCCGATGCCGAACTCACCGAGGCTGTCAATGCCATCATCGCTCAAGTAGGCGCTACATCGCCAAAAGATATGGGCAAAGTGATGGGTGTAGCCAGCAAGCAACTCGCTGGCAAAGCCGAAGGTCGCGCAATATCAGATAAAGTCAAAGAAATCCTCAATGCTATGGTAGGTTAATAAGCAGAATATACATTTTTATTGTGTGTTCCGTTGACCAACTTTCAAGCAAGGAGCAAGCAAACTGTACCGAAGGAAACAGTCATCTGCTAATACACACTCTCAGTGTGTGTTCATTCTCTTTATTTATCTAAAATTTATCATAAATGTGCATTATATTTTGTATAGTGCACTTTTTTTCGTAACTTTGCACCCCTAATAAAAAGAAAATGCGACAAAGTAAAATTCAACATTTTGTAGGCGTGTTTATGACACTCTTGATGGTGAGCTATTTGGCTTGTCTTTCGTTGTGTCTGCACACTCACGTGGTTGATTCTAAGGTTATTACTCACTCGCACCCATACAAAACTTCTTCGCATACCCACTCGGGCGTCGAGATTGTTTTGATTAAATCTTTGTCGGATTTCACAGCGTTGACTTCTGACGAAAATGCGGACATCGCACCATATTTCTCGCTTTTTTGCGAATTTATTACCCCTTCTTCTTTGCACGTCGAGTCGTTTCTCTTGACCCTTTCTTCATTGCGTGCTCCTCCGGTTATTTAATTAAGAATTAAGAACCGAAGGTCTTTGAGCCTTTGGCGATAAAATTAAAAATTAAGAATTAGAAGTTTTCAATTCTTATTTTAATTATTCGGATAGTTTTATTATTCCGATAACTTTTATTCTTTAACTTATTAAATAACAATAATTTTCCATTCAATGAAAAAAACAATTATACTACTATTATGTGCCATGTTCTCTGCATTGTGCACAAATATTTATGCTCAAAAACCCTCTGATGCTAACCTCGTTGGCCACGTTATCGATGCGGCTACGGGTGAGCACCTTCCTTTTGTTACTATACAACTCGCCAATACTTCTATCGGGGCTGTGTCGGATGCTTCTGGTCACTTTTTCCTTACCAATCTTCCTACGGGCGAGACTACTTTTATCTTCTCGATGGTGGGATATAAAACAATCGAGGCTTCAATGTTGCTTGTTAAAGGCAAGACTTGCGAAATCAACATCGCTATGGAGGAGGAGACACTCCTTATCGATCAAGTGGTGGTGACTGCCAATAAATATGAGACTAAAAAGCGTGAGGCTACGACTATCGTAAACGTTATCTCGCCTCTGCTCATAGAATCGACAGCTTCTAACACGATGTCGGACGTGCTCGACTTCCAAACTGGTGTGCGTGTTGAAATGTCGTGTCAAAACTGCGGTGTGCCTCAGTTGCGTATCAATGGCCTCGAAGGTCAATACACACAACTCATGATGGACTCGCGCCCTATCTTCTCGTCGCTTGCATCGGTCTATGGCTTGGAGCAAATTCCTGCAGGTATGGTCGATAGAGTAGAGGTGGTGCGTGGTGGTGGTTCTGCCCTTTATGGCTCGAATGCTATCGGTGGTGTGGTGAATATCATTACCAAAGAACCTGTGCGCAATTCGCTCAATATTTCGCAAAACTCGCAAATCATTGGTGGTAAGGCTTGGGATAATAATACTAACCTCAATGGCTCATTCGTCACTTCTGACTCGAAAATCGGGGTGTTTCTCTTCGGTGTATTGCGTCAGCGTGAGGCTTACGACCGCGACGATGATGGTTTCTCGGAAATCCCTCGCCTCAACAGTGCTACACTCGGTATGCGCTCGTATTTCAAAACGTCGGACTACTCGAAACTTACGCTCGAATATCACCATGTGACCGAAGCGCGCCGTGGTGGTAACAACCTCGACCGCCCTGAGCATGAGTCTGATATTGCCGAGTCGTTGCGTCACAATATCGATGCAGGTAATCTTCGTTGGGACTATTATTCGCCTGACGAGCGCCATTATGCCACTGCTTATAGTTCGTTGCAACACATTGGTCGTAACTCTTATTTCGGTACTACGCAAGACCTTAATGCCTATGGTGCGAGTGACGACATCACAGCCGTAGTAGGTGGTCAGTATCGTTTCCACATGTACAACTGCTTGTTTATGCCTGCTGACCTTTCGGCGGGTGTCGAATATCAATACAACCGTCTTCGCGACCAAATTATGGGTTATGGTCGTGATATTCGCCAAAATGTTCACATCTATGGTGGTTATGTGCAAAATGAGTGGAAAAACAAAGATGTGTCGTTCCTTATTGGCCTTCGTGGCGAAAAACACTCGATGTTGAATCGTCCTATTTTCTCGCCTCGTGCTAATGTGCGTTATACTCCTATCAAAGAGGTGGTACTTCGTGCATCGTATGCAAGCGGTTATCGTGCGCCACAAACTTATGATGAAGACCTCCATGTAGGTGCTGTAGGTGGCGAGGTGTCGCTTATCCAACTCTCTGACTCTTTGCGTCCTGAGATGTCTCACTCGGTAAGTGCTTCTATTGATTGGGCTAAGAAAATCGGGGCTTGGGAGTCGAATGTAACGCTCGAAGGTTTCTTTACTCAACTTAACGACGTATTCTCGTTGGTAGAAAATGGTCATGACGCATTGGGCAACCTTTTGTTGTTGAGAACTAACGAAAAAGGTGCGCGCGTGTATGGTGTGAACATTGAGGGCAAAGTGGCATATAAGTCGATGTTTGTATTTCAACTTGGTTATACATATCAACAAAGCCGTTATATTGAGGCAGTAACATGGAGTGAAGACGAAAGTATATTGCCACAAAAACGCATGTTCCGCACACCTGACCATTATGGTTATTTCATGGCAACAGTTGAGCCAATACGCGATTTTACGATCAATGTGAATGGAAAATTGACAGGTCCTATGCTCATTCAACACTATGCAGGTTATGTTGATAGAGATGAAGAGGTAATATCACCTACATTCTTCGATATGGGCATTAAATTGGCATACGAGATACCATTGTATCGCCTCTATTCGTTAGAGATTAATGCAGGTGTGAAAAACATCTTCGACTCATTTCAACGAGATATCGACCAAGGTATCGACCGCGATGCTGGTTATATTTATGGACCATCATTGCCTCGTACCTATTTCTTTGGTTTGAATTTTAAATTATAAAATCTTAAAATTGTAAATTTAGTATAAAAAAACGACTTTAAAAACCAGTTTTTAAAGTCGTTTTTTTTTGATCTATTTTGTTTTATTAGAACGGGAGGTCATCTCCTGGATCGCTAGGTAGTGAGTTGCCGAATGGGTCGTTTTGCATAGGAGCCGGTTGACTAAATGGATCGGCAGCAAAAGGTGCATCTTGAATCATAGGTTCACCTATTGTTGGTGCTATTGTAGTTGGGCGAGTAATGCGGAATGCGTTGATAGATGTGAACCAACGACCTTGCCATTCGCGTGCATCGATATCAAATTCTACGATTATATCTTCGCCCATTTGGATATGAGCTTCGTTGATGCGATCAGCGCCAAAAAGGTTGAAACATATGCGTTTTGGGTATTGTCCTGGAGTTTCGATGACGTATTCTTGTGACATCCATTCGCGACCTGCTTTGCTTACGCCACTGCGTGCTTCTAAAATTGCGATTACTTTACCTTGAGCTTCCATATTTGAATTAAGAATTAATAATTAAGAATGAAGAATTATTCGCTTTACTTATGATTTTTGCTAAAGTAAACTTTGTTGCTTTTGCTTAGAGTAAAAATTGAGAGAATAAAAAAAAGACGCAAAATATTGCGTCTTTTTTTTGTTGTCGGGATACCAGGATTCGAACCTGGGACCCCCTGCTCCCAAAGCAGGTGCGCTAACCGGACTGCGCTACATCCCGTTTTAATTAATGCACAATGCAGAATGCATAGTGCACAATTATTTGCCTTTTGGCATATTTTTTTTGTTTTTGTCGGGATACCAGGATTCGAACCTGGGACCCCCTGCTCCCAAAGCAGGTGCGCTAACCGGACTGCGCTACATCCCGAATTACTGATGATTTTAGAGAAGTGACATCTTCCTTCAAAAGCAGTGCAAAGTTACAACTTTTTTGTGAATTGACCAAATGTTTTTGCTACTTTTTTGTGTTTTATTTGTTATGTGTTGATTGTTAGTGTTTTGAAGGTAGTGTATTACTGGTAAGGTATGCCATATCTCTACTTTTTGTTGATGATTTCGAGGGCTTGTTGTACTTTTTGCTCTATAGTTTGGTCGGCATTTATCCAATTTATTGTGTAACCACGGCGTTCCATGCCACGAAACCAAGTCATTTGGCGTTTGGCGAATTGGTGGATTGCAGTCTCGAGGCCTTTGAACATTTCGTCGAATGTGAGTTCGCCAATTAGGTGTTGAGTGAGGAATTTATATTCCAATCCGTAATATATAAGATCGTCGGGGTGGATGCCACTATCGAGTAGGCCTTGCACTTCGTCGAGCATACCTTCGTCGAGGCGAGCTTTGAGACGACGAGTGATTTTTTCGCGACGGAGTTCACGGTCGATATCAACGCCTATGATGATAGGATTGAGGGTAGGATAGTCGGTTTCGACAGATTCGTTGTGCGAGTAGTAGTCGGCAATTTCGATGGCGCGTATGGCGCGTTTTACAGTATCGACGTCAGTTTGATTGTGGCGATGATAGTTAGGATAAGTGTCGAGAATACAGCTTAATTTCTCAAGAGATTTGCCTTCGAGCGATTGGCGTAGTGGCTCGTTGACAGGGACTTCCAGTAGGCGGTAGCCTCCGAGTACGGCTTCGATGTAGAGTCCTGTGCCACCGCAGAGGATAGGTTGAGTGCCATGTTGGAGGATAGAGTCGTAGGCATTGAGAAAATCGCGTTGGTACTCGTAGAGATTGTATTTGTAGCCAGCGGGATGAAGGTCGATGAGGTGGTATGGGATTTTTTTGCCATCTATAGTGTATTCGCAGAGGTCTTTGCCGGTGCCGAGGTCCATGCCACGATAGATTTGGCGAGAGTCGGCACTAATGATTTCGCCATTTATCTTTGCGGCAAGGTGAGTGGCGAGGGTAGTTTTGCCACTTGCGGTAGGACCAAGAATAGTTATTAGTTGAGAGTTCATGTTTTTTTATTTTTTGCAAAGGTATAAAAAAAAGTTGAAATGTGAAAGTTGAAATGTGAAAGTTAGGTTGGTGTGATGATTTTTTTTTGAGGTGAAAAAGTGTTATTGTGTTGCGAATTTGCAAAAATAAATGTAACTTTGCATCTTTAATAAATTAAGATGTTATGATTTTATTTGTATTACCACCATTGACACAGTTGAATACTCCGTATCCGTCGATTACGCATTTGACGGGATATTTGCGTGGTAGAGGTATTGAAGCAGAGCAGATGGATTTGGGTATTGAGTTGATAAATAGATTGTTCACTCGAACAGAATTAGGGCGAGTGTTTGATGTGGTGGAAGCTAAAATGGAGAGTAGAGAGTTGAAACTGAATAAGACGTTGCGGATAATAGTGTCGAATAGACATTTTTATGAGCGTAATGTAGAGGCAGTGATGAAATTTTTGTCGGGGCGAGATTTGCAGTTGGCTAATAGATTTTCGGATTTAAGATTTTGGGAAGATATGCACCGTTTGCCAGATGAAGAGGAGTTGGAATGGGCGTTTGGAACGTCGGGTAAGGTGGATAGGGCTAAGTATTTGTGTAGTTTGTTTTTGAAAAATGTGGTGGATGTGGTGCAATTGTTAGATGAGCATTTTCAGTTGATACGTTATGCAGAGCGATTGTGTACATATTTGACTACGTTTGAGCCGATAGAGGAAGAGTTGCAGAATTTAAATGCACAATGCACAATGCACAATGCACAATTGATAACTTCTACCGCTTATTCTTCTATAGCAGGGGAGGAGTTGAACTCTTTTGTTCAAGATAGAAACTTAATAGAGGAGTTGATGTTGGAGTTGTTGGAGCAGAAGTTGCAAGAGGTGAAACCGGATTGGGTGGGGATTTCTGTGCCATTCCCAGGTAATTTGTTGGCAGGGTTGAAATGTGCGAAGTATATAAGAACTAAATATGAGGAAGTCAAGATTGTGATGGGAGGTGGATATGTGAATACAGAATTGCGTCAAATGACAGATATGGGAATATTTAAGTATGTGGATTATATTACGTTTGACGATGGGGAGTTGCCTATTAGACGATTGATAGAGGGAGGAGAGTTGTTGAGAACGGCATATTTGAAGGATGGTAAGGTGGAGTTTGCACAGATGGATGTGCAAGAGAATGAGAAATTTGGAGATTTGCCTGCGCCTACGACGAGAGGGTTGGATTTAAGTAAATATATTGATTTTGTGGATACTACGAATCCGATGCATAGATTGTGGAGTGATGGTAGATGGAATAAGATGATGTTGGCGCATGGGTGTTATTGGGCAAAATGTGCGTTTTGTGATACGTGTTTGGATTACATTGGTAGGTTTGAGGCGTGCGATGTGAAGATAATAGTTGATAGGATGGAGGAGATGATTGCAGAGACCGCTAATACAGGATTTCATTTTGTGGATGAGGCAGCTCCGCCAGCATTGTTGAGGAAATTGGCAGAGGAGATATTAGAGCGAAAATTGGTTGTAACGTATTGGACTAATGTGCGTTTTGATAAGACTTACACTGCAGAATTGTGTTATTTGTTGGTGAAGTCGGGGTGTATTGCAGTGTCGGGAGGTTTGGAGGTGGCGTCGCCGAGAGTGTTGAAATTGATAAATAAAGGCGTTACGATAGAGAGTGCAACGGAATGTATGCGTAATTTGTCGGATAATGGCATTATGGTGCATACATATTTGATGTATGGATTCCCGACACAGACAGAGAAAGAGTTGTATGACTCGTTGGGTAGGGTGCGTGATTTGTTTGCAGAAGGGTTGATACATAGTGCGTTTTGGCATAGGTATGCGATGACGTGTCATAGTCCGTCGGGGCGGAATCCGGAGTCGGTTTCAGCTCGTCATATGACACAAACACCAAATGCTTTTGCGAATAATGAGATCCCATTTGAGGTAGATAATGAGCCAGATTGGAGTAGATTTACTGAAGGGTTGAATGTAGCAACGTATAATTATATGAGACAGACGGGATTTGATGTGCCATTGAAGAAGTGGTTTAGGTAGAATGAAGAATTAATAATGAAGAATTGAGAGTTGAGAATTGAGAATTAATAATGAAGAATTAAGAATTGTTTTGATTATGTCGAATTTAAGATTTAGAGTTGTAGAAGAGGCTTTTAAGAAGAAAGCTATTCCTGTGGAAATGTCGGGTTTGCGTCCGAGCGAATATTATGCAAAGTATGTTTTTACACGCAAGAAGATGTATAAATATCTTCCTGTTGATGTATATAATAAGTTAGTTGATGTTATTGATAATGGTGCTCCTCTCGATCGTGCGATAGCTGATGAGGTAGCAAATGGGATGCGTCGTTGGGCATCGGAATTGGGAGTTACGCATTATTCGCACTGGTTTCAGCCATTGACAGATGGTACAGCAGAGAAGCATGATGCTTTTGTGGAGCATGATGGAAAGGGTGGAATAATGGAAGAGTTTTCGGGGAAATTGCTTGTGCAACAAGAGCCAGATGCATCAAGTTTTCCGAATGGAGGTATAAGAAATACCTTTGAGGCCCGTGGTTATAGCGCGTGGGATCCATCGTCGCCAGTATTTGTAGCTGGGGATACGTTGTGTATCCCTACTGTATTTATTGCTTATACAGGAGAGTCGTTGGATTATAAAGCACCACTTTTGAAGTCGTTGAGTGCAGTGAGTAAGGCAGCAGTGGATGTGTGTAGATATTTTAGTATAGAGGCAAAGAAAGTGGTGGCGTATTTGGGCGTTGAGCAGGAGTATTTTCTTGTAGATGAGGGACTTTATGCGGCGCGACCAGATTTGTTGTTGACGGGACGAACTTTGATGGGGCATGAAGCAAGTAAGAATCAGCAATTGGAAGATCATTATTTAGGAGCAATACCAGAGAGAGTGGCGGCATACATGAAAGAGTTGGAAGTGAGTGCGTTGGAGTTTGGAATACCTGTGAAGACTTTGCATAATGAAGTGGCACCTAATCAATTTGAGTTGGCACCGATATATGAAGAGTGTAATTTAGCAGTGGACCACAATATGTTGTTAATGTCGTTGATGAAGAAGGTGGCAAGGAAGCATGGATTTAGAGTGTTGCTACATGAGAAGCCATTTAAAGGAGTGAATGGTAGTGGAAAGCATAATAATTGGTCGTTAGGAACAGATACGGGGGTGATGTTGATGTCGCCAGGTAAGACGGCAGAAGAGAATTTGAGATTTATTACATTTATAGTGAATACATTGATGGCTGTGTGGAAGTATAATGGATTGTTGAAAGCATCGATTATGAGTGCTACAAATGCCCATCGATTGGGTGGTCATGAGGCTCCTCCGGTGATCATTTCGTCGTTTTTGGGTGCACAATTGACTCAAGTGCTTGATGCATTTGAGGAGAGTGAGAGTGATGAGATTTTGTTGTTAAAAGGGAAGAAAGGAATGAAGTTGGATATTCCGCAAATACCTGAATTGTTTATTGATAATACGGATAGGAATAGGACATCGCCATTTGCGTTTACGGGAAATAGGTTTGAATTTAGGGCTGTGGGATCGGAGGCAAATTGTGCGAGTGCGATGATAGTATTGAACTCGGCAATGGCACATCAATTGATTGAGTTTAAGAGAGATGTGGATGCATTGATAGGAGAAGGAGAGCAGAAAATGGCTGCGATAGTGAATGTTATACGTAGGTATATAAAAGAGTGTAAGGCTATAAGGTTTGATGGAAATGGTTATAGCGAAGAGTGGAAAGTAGAGGCAGAGCGTAGGGGGTTGGATTGTGAATCATCGTGTCCGTTGATATTTGATAATTATTTGAAAGATAGTGTGGTTGATATGTTTGAAAAGGTGGGGGTGATGACACGAGCGGAGTTGGAAGCAAGAAATGAGGTGAAATGGGAGATGTATACTAAAAAGATACAGATTGAGGTGCGTGTGTTGGGAGATTTGGCAATGAATCATATAATTCCAGTAGTGACAGCATATCAGACATTATTGGTTGATAATGTATTGAAGATGAGACAATTGTTTGTAGGGAAAAAGGGGGATAGGATGACGGCAGAGAATGTGAAGTTGGTGGAAGAGATTTCGGAGAGGATGATGTTTATTTCGGAACATGTTGGAGTATTGGTAGAGGCGCGGAAAGAGGCGAATAGGATTGAGAATGAAAGAGATAAGGCTATAGCATATCATGATATAATTGCTCCAATGTTGGAGGAAATACGTTATCAGATAGATAAGTTGGAGTTGATAGTAGATAATGAAATGTGGCCGTTGCCAAAATATAGAGAGTTGTTGTTTATGCGATAAATGCTTGATAGATCGTTATGATTTATATAAAAAAGGACTCACAAGATTTGTGAGTCCTTTTTTATTTCTTTTTGAGTTGTTGGATGTAGTGGGAAAGGGCGGCAAAGTATGGTGATGTGTATTTGTTATTGGGATCGGCTACTACTTTTTGCCAATGAGCTAGTTTTTTTGGGTTTGCGATATCGGCTTTGGCATTTGTTGATGCTTGACGGAAGATTTCGCGATAATGGAGTTGAGAGTTGGTTGCTTCTTTTTCTGATTTGTGGAGGATGTAGGCTGTTTTTTTTCCGTTGCGAGTGCGAAATACGATTTGTTCGTTTTTGTCGAGTTTCCCAGATATGGAGTCGATGATTGAGAGGGTTGTGATTTGTGCCATAGTAGTATGTTTTTTTAGTTTTGTGCAAAGTTAGTAAAAATTTTTTAATTGTGCAAGAGAAGGTGTGATTATAATATATTTATGGTATATTTATAGTATGTTTATAATATATTTATAATATGTTATAGATTGGGTAATATAGTTGTTGTGGAAGAGATATAAACTATAGGAGTAATTGAGATTATGGATAGAATAGGGGAGGAATATTGTAATGTAAGGGGAGTATGGTTGTTTGGTTTGTGTCATTTTGACTTTATTGGTGTTTTGTATTTGTCAAAATGACATGTTTTAGTGGTTTTGTATGGTTTTTGTTATGATTATTGTGTCTTATTATTAAAAAAAACAATTTAATTAGAGAAAAGATTATGAATAGACAAAACAACAATCAGGAGTCGCTCAGTCGTTATGCTATAAATCTTAATGAGCGTGCGCGCAATGGAAAACTTGATCCGGTGATTGGTCGAGATGATGAAATTCGTCGTGTGTTGCAAATTTTGTCGCGTCGCACGAAAAATAATCCTATATTAGTGGGAGAACCAGGTACTGGTAAGACTGCTATTGCTGAAGGGTTGGCTCATAGAATAGTGAGGGGGGATGTGCCTGAGAATTTGCGTTCGAAGCAGATATTTTCGCTTGATATGGGGGCGTTGATTGCCGGCGCTAAGTATCAGGGTGAGTTTGAAGAACGATTAAAGGGTGTGGTAAATGAGGTTGTTAAGGCTGATGGGGAGATTATTCTTTTTATCGATGAAATACATACTCTTGTGGGTGCGGGTAAGTCGTCAGGTGCAATGGATGCGGCTAATATATTGAAACCAGCATTGGCTAGGGGAGAATTGCGTGCGGTTGGTGCAACTACGCTTGATGAATTTCAGAAATATTTTGAAACAGATAAAGCGCTAGAGCGTAGATTTCAGATGGTTATGGTGAATGAACCAGATGAGGCTGCTACGATATCGATATTGCGTGGATTGAAAGAGAGATATGAAAATCATCACAAAGTGAGGATTAAAGATGATGCAATTATTGCGGCAGTAGAGTTGTCAACTCGTTATATTACGGATAGATTTTTGCCAGATAAGGCGATTGACTTGATAGACGAGGCGGCAGCAAAATTGCGATTGGAGGTGGATTCGGTGCCAGAAGAATTGGATACTATAGAGCGAAATATCAAGCAATTGGAGATAGAACGGGCGGCGATTAAACGAGAAAATGATAAGCAGAAGTTAGCTCAACTCAACGAGGAGATAGAGGCATTGAAAGCTGAGGGAGAAGTGATGCGTAAGAAATGGAGTAGCGAGAAGGAGCAAATCAATGTGATTCAGCAGAAGAAGATAGAGATAGAGGAGTTGAAATATGAAGCAGAACGAGCTGAGCGTGAGGGTGATTATGGCCGTGTAGCGGAAATTCGTTATGGCAAAATAAAAGTGGCTGAAGAGGCTATAGAAACGGCTAAGGCGAAGTTGGCGGAATTGCAACAAGGGCATGCAATGATAAAAGAAGAGATAGATGCAGATGATATAGCAGATATAGTTTCGCGTTGGACCGGCATTCCTGTGCGCAAGATGATGCAGAGTGAAAAAGATAAATTGTTGCATCTTGAGGAGGAGTTGCATAAGCGCGTGATAGGTCAGGATGAGGCAATTGTGGCTGTGTCGGATGCGATACGTCGTAGTCGTGCTGGATTGCAAGACCCTAAACGTCCGATAGGTTCGTTTATATTTTTAGGTACTACTGGTGTGGGTAAAACAGAGTTGGCGAAGGCATTGGCAGACTATTTGTTTGATGATGAGAATATGATTACTCGTATTGATATGAGCGAGTATCAAGAGAAATTTGCCGCTACTCGCCTTATTGGTGCTCCTCCGGGGTATGTAGGATATGATGAAGGAGGTCAACTCACTGAGGCTATTCGCCGTAAGCCTTATTCGGTTGTGTTGTTTGATGAAATAGAGAAGGCACATCCCGATGTGTTTAATGTATTGCTACAAGTGTTGGACGATGGTCGATTGACAGACAATAAGGGTAGGGTAGTGAATTTTAAGAATACGATTATCATTATGACATCGAACTTAGGGTCGCAGTTGATAAGAGAGAATTGTGAGATATTGACCGAAGGAAATAGAGAAGAGGTGTTGGAAAAGACGAAGAATGAGGTGTTTGAGATGTTGAAGCAGACAATTAGGCCAGAGTTTTTGAATAGGATAGATGAATTGATTATGTTTACACCATTGCAACAATCGGAAATACGTGATATTGTAGTGTTGCAGATTAAGCAAGTGCAAGGGTTGTTGGAGCGTAATGGAGTGCATCTTGAGGTGACGGAAGCGGCGGTGGATTTGTTTGCAAAGGAGGGATATGATCCGCAGTTTGGGGCTAGACCAGTGAAGCGAGTGTTGCAGAGGATGTTGCTTAATGAATTGTCGAAGCAACTACTTGCGGGTGTAATAGAGATGGATAAGACAATAGTGATAGATGCAAAAGGTGGGAGTGTGTGCTTTGGGAATAAATAAAAAAGAGAGGTTAGCTTAATTGGGCTAACCTCTTTTGTTTTATTCTTCGTAGTTGTCTTTTTCGTCGTCGATGATGTCGAAAGCTGCTAATTGTCGGTGAAAGACTTCGTCGAGTGACATGAGAAATGTTTCGGCACTTACGATGCTGTTAATTGAGCTGATTTTATTGAGTGTTATGTCGAGTAAGTGTCGGTTGTCTCGGGCGTATACTTTTACGAAAATAGCATATTTGCCTGTAGTATAGTGACATTCTACTATTTCTGGTATTTCTTTGAGTGAGTTGACAATGCCTTCTAATTTGTTTAAGTCGCTGACGCAAATTCCGATATAGGCACAAGTTTGGAAACCAACTTTGTATGTGTTGACTATAAATTCGGAACCTTTAATGACTCCAATATTGCTTAATTTTTGTACTCTTTGGTGAATAGCTGCACCTGAAACATTACATTCTCGTGCTACCTCTAAGAATGGGATACGGGCATTTTGCGAGATAAGTTTTAGGATTTTTTTGTCAAGATTATCAATTTCGTGTCTCATAGATATTTGGATTAAGATTAAGTGATAGTATTTTTTTTTGTTTTGACAAAGTTACGATAAATTTTTATTTTATGCAATAGAATTTATAAATATTTGTAATAAAAATCGTATTTATTTGTGAATATAATATTTTTTTTGTACATTTGCAAGCCGATAGATTTTAAAATAAAGAGATGAATTAGATGGTGTTTTACATTATTAATTCTTGTTATTTTGTATTATGGGAGTAAAAAAGCAGATAAAGAAGTTATTCAAACAGACAGAAAAACCTGGTGATAGAATTTTGGTTACAGGAGGTTTGGGATATATTGGTTCTCATACGGTGGTGGAACTAATAGAGGCAGGTTATGAAATATGTATTGTTGATAATTTGTCAAATTCGAGTATAGATGTATTAAAGGGTATAGAGAAAATAACTGGGGTCCGTCCTATTTATGAAAATATTGATTGTACGGATTATGTTGCGATGGATAAATTTTTGACAAAGCATGAAGGTATTCGTGCAGTAATACATTTTGCGGCATCGAAAGCAGTAGGAGAGTCTGTGGAAAAGCCATTGATGTATTATCGGAATAATGTTGTTTCTCTTATTAATATTTTGGAGTTGATGCCAATTCATAAGATAGAAGGAATTGTTTTTTCTTCGTCGTGTACTGTGTATGGTCAACCAGAGGTTTTGCCTGTTACTGAATTAGCTCCATTGCAAACGGCATTATCGCCTTATGGTAACACTAAGCAAATATGTGAGAATATTATAAAAGATACGATAGTTGCTAATCCGTTGTTGAAAAGTATAGTTTTGAGGTATTTTAATCCTATCGGTGCGCATCCTTCGGCTTTGATTGGAGAATTGCCTAATGGTGAGCCAAATAATTTATTGCCATTTGTAGCCCAAACAGCAGCAGGTATTCGGAAAAAGCTTAAGGTGTTTGGTAATGACTATAATACACCAGATGGGTCTTGTATTAGGGATTATATAAATGTGGTAGATTTGGCGCAAGCACATATAGCTGCTATGCGTCGTATTCTTGCGGGAGATGTGGATAAGGTGGAAATATATAATGTGGGTACGGGTAGAGGTTATTCGGTTTTAGAGATTCTTAATGTGTTTGAGACAGTAAATAATGTGAAGGTGCCATATGAAATAGTTGGACGTCGGGTCGGTGATATAGAGAAAGTATGGGCAGATCCTACATATGCAAATGAAATGTTAAAATGGAAGGCAGAAACTTCGTTAGAGGATACGGTTAAGTCAATTTGGAAATGGCAACTTTATTTGGCGGAGTTGGAAGAGGATAGGAGTTCGAAGAAAGGAGGAAAAATTTTAGGAAGTTGATTTTATATAAAGGAACAACCGGATTACACGTAATCCGGTTGTTTTTTTATGAGTTTTATTCGATATTTTGTATTGTGTTGAATATTATGGATACATTATTGAGTTTTGATTCTTCGATTAAGGTATTTAATTTTTCAATGTCGGATTTTTTTGTGTTATCTTTTTGGCATATGAAAATAATGTTGTCTGCGTAATGTTCAAGTAGCAAAGTGTCTGTCGAAGTAGAGAGGGGTGCAGAATCGATGATTATATGCTCGTAGGAGTTTTTTAAGTGTGTAAATAATAGGTTTAATTTATTAAAATCGAGTAGATCACTTGTGTTTTCTTGTTTAGAACCAAAAAATATAATATCGAGGTGATCATTGTATTTTTGAGTGATATCATTTATACTGTTTTGATCGTTTAGATATTCTGCTATGCCAATATTGTTGTTTAATTTTAAAGATTTATTGATTATTGATTGGTTTATGTCGAGACAAACTAGGATGCTTTGTTTTTTCATGTTAGCAAAAGATAATGCTAAATTCATGGCGGTGAAACTCTTTCCTTCAGTAGATTTTGTTGATGTAAGGAGTATGGTTTTTCTATCGGTTGCTTTTTTATTTGCAATTTGAATGTTTGATCGGATAGAACGGAATGTTTCGACTAATTTTTTATTTTCGGAGTTGTTGATTTGTTGTGTTTTTTTTGAGTTGGGTATTATTCCTAAAATTGGAGATATTGCAGTTTTGGTTAGTTGATCGATGTTCAATATTTTTTTATCGAGGAAAGAGTTGATGAATATATAAGCTAATCCGATGATTATCGTTAGGAATACAGCGACTAAGAGTATTGTTTTTTTGTTTGGAGATATGATTTTATCGAGGGTGTATGCTTTGTCAATAATTATGTTTGTGCTGTTATTAGAGGACATAGCAAATTGAAGTTCTTCTCTTTTTTCCAATAGGAAGAGATATAATTTGTGTTTGATTTCTTGTTCTCTAGTTATTGCAATATATTCTCGTTCGATAGATGGGACATCTTTGATTTGTTGTTCGATTTTTTCGCTACGTTTTATGATATCTTGTCTTTTTAGATTAGAACTTTCTTTCATGTTTGTTATTGTCTGTAAAATATTTTTACGAGACAAGATGATTTGTTCTTTTAGTTGTAGCAAGTAAGGATTTGTGTTAGTAACAGAATTGTTTAATCTTAGGTATTCAATGAGGTTGTTGTTGTGTGTAATGATTAAATTAGCTAAAGCTTCATCTGTAATGCCAGTATTGGTTGGGATTAATTCTAATTGATCAGATTCTTTTATGAATTTTTCGATGAAAGACATGGTTGTAAATTCCATATCTACTTCGGTAAGTAATTTGCTATATTCACGAGAAGATTCTAAGGCGCTTTCAGATTGTAGTTCTATGTTAGCTAGGTTTTTGTTTATTCTAAATTCTTCAATTTTTTTCTCAATAATGGCTAATTCTTGGTCAATGATAGATATTCTTTCTGAGATAAAATTGTCTAATTTTATTGTGTTTTGTATTTGTTGTTCGAAATGAAATTGTTGGTATAATTCGATGACAGTATTAATTATAGTTTCGTTTTTTGTTATATTATTACCAATGATAGATATGTTTATAGCATTGGCTTTTTTGCTTGAGGCAGATATAATTATTTGAGAATTGTATTGTTCTACTTTGGTTTTTAGAGGAGCGATTTTAAATTCTAGGTGATAGTTTGGGAATAGTTTGTCGATAAATTCAGGGCGTTCGGTAAATAGAAATTCTCCCCATTGTGTTTGTATGGGTTGGTTTAAAGAATTAATAGTTTCTTTGTGTTTTATTTTATTTCTGCCTAAATTTTGTGTTATTTGTATATCCCAATTGTTTTGTTTTTTTATGATTTTAATTTCGAATAAACCTATCATAGTTTGTTTGAAATTGTCGGGATATTTGATTTTTATAGGTTCATTTTTGTATAATTCAGTCATGCAACCAAATTTCTTCTTATAGAAACAATCTGCTTGAAGGTCTAAAACTTCAACTAATTGTTGCGATATGTTTTTTGATTTTAAAATAATCATTTCATCGTCGACACTTTTTTCGGCGTTGAATAAAAAGGATGCTAATGAAAATTGTTTCATTGCTGCAGAAAGTGCGTCATTTTTTGACGGCATTATTATTGTGCCTTCAGTAGAGTATGTGGGAGGGGTAGTTAGTATTGAGTAGAAAGCTATTGATATAGCACAAATGCCAATGATGACAAATATGTACCATTTTTTTAATATAGTTAATACTAAATCTTTTATATTAATTTCTTCTATTTTTGGTTTTTGTGTTGTCATATTCTTGTATTATTTATGTTGAATGTATAATATGTCGTTGGATTGTAGGTGAAAGTAAGGAGATGAAATGAAATTGATGTCGCTTAGGTCAAGTTGTATGAATTTTTCATTTTCTTGTCCGATATTTCTTATTAGTAGTATATTATTGATGCACCCTTGTTTTGTGATGTATCCGGCAAGGCCTAAGGCTTCTAAGATGTTCATGCGCTCGTTGATGGTTGTGTAGACTCCAGGTTTATTGACTTCGCCTAATATTGTTATTTGGAAGTTGCATAGGCGTATTGTTACTATG
Organism: Candidatus Aphodosoma sp.; assembly: GCA_045635445.1. Taxonomy (GTDB): domain Bacteria; phylum Bacteroidota; class Bacteroidia; order Bacteroidales; family Paludibacteraceae; genus Aphodosoma. Next base: position 1,696 of record JAZRCE010000007.1, on the reverse strand, counting down.
GGTTTTTTGATATATGGTAATAAATTAGTTGTAATTAAGTTTACTGCATCAGATTTTTTCATTCCCGCTATTTTTATATTGCCTAATAGAGGTAGGGAGATGTAACCGTTGTTGTCAACTAAAAAAAGTTGTGTTGATGTTAGATTTGAGTCTAAATTAGTATGATTTAAGTTGTTTTTTGTGCATTTTGAATTGTTGAATAGAGTTATTGAGAGGGGATCGTTTGCCCATATGCTAATTTCCAATAAATCGTTATTGTTGATTATTGGTTCGATTTGTGTATTTGTTCGTAAATCTTGTTTTGTGCTGAAATTGCCAAATAAAGTTGTGTTATTTGTTGTTGCACAGGATGTTAGTAGAAGGATTAGGGTTGTAAGAAATAAAAATTTTAAGTTCATTTGAATTTTTATTATGTATGTTATTAAATAGAAATGAAAAGTTTTACAATATTGTTGCAAAGTTAATTTTTTTTTTTTGAATCACAAAATTTTTTAGATTACAAAATTATTGTAATAAGTCAAGAAGTTGTGGCGGTGTAATGTGTTGATATTTAAGGGGCTGTGTTTTTGGAATTTGGTGTGTGTTAAATTTAGTGAATATTTTCGTTAAATCATTTGTCTAAATGCAAAATATTAACTATCTTTGCGCAAATTATGTCTATACCACATTTTTATAATTAATTAATATTTACTAACTTTAAAAACTTTAAATTTTATGACTTGGTTATCAAGTTCTTCTATCGGAAGAAAAGTTGTAATGAGCGTAACAGGTGCAGCCTTGGTGTTGTTCCTTTTGTTCCACGCTACAATGAACATTTTCTCTATCACAGACGGTTTGTTTGGTCTTACAGGAGAAGACTCTTACTACAACATGATCTGTGCTTTCTTGGGAGCTAACTGGTATGCGTTGATTGCTACGGTAGGTTTGGCATTCCTTGTAGTTGTACACATTGTGTATGCATTCATTATTACAGTGCAAAACTATCGTGCACGTGGTAAAGAACGTTATGAAGTTACAGATCGTCAAAAAGACGTAGAATGGGCTTCTAAAAACATGTTGGCTCTTGGTATCGTAGTAGTTCTCGGTATCGGTCTTCACCTTTACAATTTCTGGTACAATATGCAATTCCAAGAAATTATGCATGGTCATGAAGCAACACTTGCGCAAAATGGTTTGCATTGGATTAAAACTGTTTTTGCTGATCCTATCTATGTAGTTCTTTACCTTGTATGGTTGGCTGCTATTTGGTTCCACTTGACTCACGGTGTTTGGTCGGCACTTCACACTATGGGGTGGAATAACAACACTTGGATGCCACGCGTTAAATGCATCTCTAACATTGTAGCTACACTTGTAGTTCTTATGTTTGCTGCTGTAGTTGTATTCTACTTTGCTGCTAACTTCTGTTCAGGTGCTTGCTGCGCAGCTTAATTAATTTTTTGAGAAAATAAAAAAATAATAATAAAATATGAGTTGAAATGTGAAATGTGAAATTTGAAATTTACTATTTGGTATTAATTTTCAACTTTCAACTTTCAACTTTCAAATTTAACTTAATTATGGCTAAAATCGAAGAATTGCTTAAAGGTGATATTATCACTGCTAAGGTTCCAGAAGGTCCATTGGCTGAAAAATGGACTAACTATAAAGCTCACCAAAAATTGGTGAACCCAGCCAACAAACGTCGTCTTGATGT
>JAZRCE010000006.1:0-6157 GCA_045635445.1 Candidatus Aphodosoma sp. | reverse complement strand
CTCCGACTTAAGGATAGAAACTTTTTATTTAGAGCGTTTTTGGAATTTATTGGCAAATAGATGTATTTATAAAAAAATTAATAAAGATGTTTTTGTTGCTTTGTTGAGATGTATAAAAAATGTTGATGTAGTTTATATTTTAAAACAAGAAAAAATTGTTAAATATTTTAGTTTAGAATTGCGGGATTATTTTTTAAATAATATAGATTCAGCAGAAATTTTATTATATAGGTATGTAGCAAAAGATGATTATTATAGAAATGTATATATTCCAAAATCTTTGTCATTAGAAGATAGAGAAAAATTATTGTCCAATTATATAGATTCAGATGTGGTTAATATTAATTTTTTGCGTTTAATTAAAAAAATGCAAGATACAAATGATTTAAGAATATCTGATGAGTTGAAACTTAAGGCAATTAAGAGAGAAGAAAGAGAAAATGCTGCTATTTTAGAAAAGAATGGAATAGAATATAAATTGCAAGTGGGTTTTTATGATAAGTTAGGACAGCCTGTAGATTATAAGTTTGATTTAGAATCTTTTGTTTTTTCGGTCAAATATGATAAAACTTTATTCAATAATACAGAGGATGTAGATTATTTTTATAAGTTTTTTCTTTCGTTGAATACTTTTATTGATTGGGAAGGTCGAATTGCTCTTATCAATAGAGATGAAGATAAATCTATTTTGGATCTTTGTGGTATAGAATTAGAGAAAGGTTATTTTATGTCCTCAGTAGCTCAATTTAGAAACAAATTGAGTTTTTGTACTATTTATGCTTATAATGAAGAATTAAAAAGAAATAGTAAAAGTATAGAATATATATTTGATAAAATTTTTACTTCGTGTTTTGATGTTGAATATGGTATTGAAAATTTATCTATTTCAATGCCTTCTACAAAAATTTATAGTGAAAGGATAAAAGTATTGTTGCCTGATATCGAATCTTTATTAAAGAAATATAATTTATATGTAAAAAATAAAGAAATTGATGTTGAATTATTGAAAATTTCATCTCAGCCAATAAGGATAAATGATATAGTTTCACTTTGTGATATAAAAAATGTTTATTTGGTTGATAATGATTTCACAAAAAAGGTGACTTATTTGTTGTTTTCTAAAGATTCGATGTTGTTTGATACAAAAAAATATGGATTTATTTCACTTTTTGATTGTATGATGACACATGAAAATGTTGGGGTAGATGATATTTCTTTATATGGGCAGGGTAATATAAATTTTTTATTGGAAAATGGATATTTATCTTTAAAAGATAATGTTTTGACTCTTGAAAATTTAGAAGAGATTGTTATTTTAAGAGACTTACATAAATATGGATATATTTGTTTTCCTGCTTGCAGTGTTTTGTTTCAACAAATTATGAGTCAAATGGAAAAGAACGGATTGGTAGTTTTTGATGATAAATTATTTTCTAAGCAAGAAGCAGATTATTTTAATTTTTATTTGAATAAAACTTTTTCTGATGGACTTGATATAAGAAATAAATATTTACATGGCGTAAATGATTTAGCAGAAAAAGAAAATGAAAAATATTATTTTGTTATACTAAAGTTGTTAGTTTTAATATTTTTTAAAATAAGATTTGATTTATTTTATTATTATAAGCATTAATTTATGACCAAACTAACCGAATCAAATATAGAAGAATTTGCAGTTGAGTTGTTTGAACAACTTGGCTACAAGTATTTTTATGGTCCAGATATAGCACCTGATGGGGAGATGATGTTGAGGGAATCGTTGGAAGAGGTGGTGTTGAAGGATGCGTTGCGTAGTGCGGTGTATAGGATAAACGGTGAGTTGCCGAAAGAGGTGTGTGATGAGGCTGTGAATCAGGTGTTGAGAATAGCTTCGCCCGATGTGTTGGCAAATAATGAGGTATTTCATCGGATGATAACGGAAGGAGTAGTGGTGTCGGTGCATAGCGATGGAGCTGAGCGTGGCGAGTTGGTGTGGTTGGTGGATTTTGATAATGTAGAGAATAATGATTTTGCGGTAATCAATCAATATACGATTGTAGAAAATGGCAAGAATAAGCGACCAGATGTGATTTTGTTTGTAAATGGATTGCCATTGGTTGTAATAGAATTGAAAAATGCAGTGGATGAGAATGCGACGATACAGAGTGCATTCAGACAGATAGAGACATATAAAGATGCGATACCGTCGTTGTTTACGTACAACGCATTGGTGGTTATATCAGATGGATTAGAAGCAAGAGCAGGGTCGATGTCGGCAGGATTCAGTAGGATGATGGCATGGAAGACAGCCGATGGACGAGTAGAAGCATCGAATTTGGTGAGCCAGTTGGAGGTGTTGATACAGGGGATGTTGAATAAGAAGACGTTGTTGGATTTGATACGTTCGTTCACTGTATTTGAAAAGACAAAAACAGAAGATAAAAAGACGGGCGTAACTTCGATAAAAACGGTTAAGAAAATAGCAGCGTATCATCAGTATTATGCAGTGAATAGGGCGGTGGAATCGACAGTGAGGGCAACGGGAATCAACTTGGATGATATATGTGTGTTGAAAGAATCGCCAGAGAATTATGGATTGAAAAGCGTGAAAGAGCAGCCACGAGGCGACCGCAAGGCAGGCGTGGTGTGGCATACGCAAGGATCGGGAAAATCGTTATCGATGGTGTTTTATGTGGGTAAAGTAGTAAGAGCGTTGAGCAATCCGACCATTGTGGTGATAACAGACCGTAATGACTTGGATGACCAATTGTTTGGTACGTTTGCAGATTGCAGACAGTTGTTGCGTCAGACACCAGTGCAGGCAGATAGTCGAGAGCAGTTGAAATCGTTGTTGAGTGTGGCTTCGGGTGGAGTGGTGTTTACTACGATACAGAAATTTCAGCCAGAGACAGGTAATGTGTATGAGCAATTGACCGATAGAAGTAACGTGATTGTGATAGTCGATGAGGCGCATCGTACACAATATGGATTCAAGGCAAAGACGGTAGAGGTGAGAAATGAGGCAGATGAGGTGGTTGGTTCGGAGATAAAATATGGTTTTGCTAAATATTTGCGTGACGCATTGCCAAATGCAACGTATCTTGGATTTACAGGTACGCCGATAGAGGCAACGGATGTGAATACTCCAGCTGTGTTTGGTAATTATGTGGATGTATATGATATAGCTCAGGCAGTAGAGGATGGAGCGACCGTAAGAATATTCTATGAAAGCAGATTGGCAAAAGTGGAGTTGAGTAGCGAGGGTAGAGAATTGATAAAGAATTTAGATAAAGAACTCGGTACAGAAGAGTTGAACGATGTGCAACAAGCAAAAGCACGTTGGACACAGTTGGAGGCGTTGATAGGTAGTCCTGCGCGAATAAAAAATATAGCCAAAGATATAGTGGCTCACTTCGAACAGCGACAAGAGGTGTTTGAAGGTAAGGCTATGATAGTGGCAATGAGTAGGCGTATAGCGGTGGAATTGTATGATGCGATAGTGGCATTGCGACCACAGTGGCATTCGGATGACTTGATGAAAGGAGCATTGAAGGTGGTGATGACATCGGCATCGTCGGATGGACCAAATATAGCAAAACATCATACGTCGAAAGAGCAACGTAGGGTATTGGCAGATAGGATGAAAGACCCAGAAGATGAGTTGAAACTCGTGATTGTGCGCGATATGTGGTTGACAGGATTTGATGCTCCATGTTTGCATACACTTTATATAGATAAACCAATGCAAGGGCATAACTTGATGCAAGCGATAGCACGTGTCAATCGAGTGTATAAAGATAAGCCAGGAGGATTGGTGGTTGATTATTTGGGTATAGCATCGGATTTGAAGATGGCACTGTCGTTTTATTCAGATTCGCAAGGGAAAGGTAATCCAACAGAACAGCAAGAGCAAGCGGTTGATTTGATGGTGGAAAAGATGGAGGTAGTGCAACAAATGTTGTCAGGGATTGATTATAGAGAGTATTTTGGGGATGATGTATCTGTTAAATTGTCGTTGATATTGCAAGCAGAGGATTATATTTTAGGGTTGGAAGATGGGAAGAAGAGATTTGTGAATGAGGTGAATGCTTTGTCGAAGGCATTTGCGATAGCAATACCTCATGAAAAAGCGATGGCGGTGAAAGATGAAGTATCGTTTTTTCAAGCAGTAAAGGCTAGGTTGTGTAAATTTGATTCTTCAGGTACAGGTAAGAGCGATGAAGATATTGAGACAACAATACGTCAAGTGGTTGATAGAGCATTAGTGTCGGAACAAGTGGTAGATGTATTTGATGCAGCAGGTATTAAGAAACCTGATATATCGATATTGTCGGAAGAATTTTTGCTTGAATTAAAAGGAATGCAACACAAAAATATAGCATTAGAGGTGTTGCGTAAGTTGTTGAATGATGAGATAAAAGCACGAATGCAACGAAATTTGGTGCAAGGTCGCACGTTGATGGAGATGTTAGAAGATTCGATAGCTCGCTATCATAATAAGGTGATAACAGCAGTTGAGGTGATAGATGAATTGATAGGATTGAGTAAACAGATTGTAGCGCAAGATGATGTGGCTAAGGATTTGGGTTTGTCGGAATATGAGTATGCTTTCTATTCGGCAGTGGCAGATAATAATAGTGCAGTGGAGTTGATGGGAAGAGATAAATTGCGAGAATTGGCTGTAGTGTTGACTGATACTATTCGTAAGAATTCATCAATAGATTGGGAGATTAAGGAAAATGTGAGAGCAAAAATGCGTGTGGCAGTTAAACGATTGCTCCGTAGGTATGGCTATCCGCCAGATATGCAACTTTTGGCAACTGAGACAGTGATAAAACAAGCAGAGATGATTTCGGGTGAGTTGATGAGAACAAAATAAATATTTATTTCGTTCCCCTAATTATTTAGACAAGTTGCATTGAGGTGCATTTTAATGAACATCTCTTTGAAATGATATAAAGTGATATTTTAGAGTAATATAATTATGAATAATGGATATTTGAATTTTGATGAATATATTAGGCAGGGGGAACCGCAAAAGCGTGAGCGTGCGGAGGCATGGCGTGTGGCGATAGGTTTGCAGGCGGTAGATGGGTTGAAAACATCGGAATATTTGCAAGAAGCGGCACGAAGGAATATTGAGGGTGAGATTTCGATTGATGAGGCACGTGAACTTGTGAAGCAATATTATATTACAAAAACAGAACATGATGAGGATGATGCAGATAGAGAGGAGGCTGATAAGGTGTCGAGTAATATCGCGAAATTGCTTCAAACAGATGCTTTTACTTATAGTGTGGCTGGTTTGTCGGTTATTCATCGAGCTATTTTTGATGGTGTGTTTAAGCATGCTGGTCGTTTTAGGGATTATGATATTTCGAAAAAAGAGTGGGTGCTTGAAGGTGATTCGGTGCTTTATGGCAGATGGCAAGACTTGCGCATGGCTATTGAATATGATTTGGAGCAGGAGCGACAATTTGATTATACAGCATTGACCAAAAAACAAATGGTGGAGCATCTTGCGAATTTTATTTCGGGCTTGTGGCAAATTCATCCTTTTGCGGAAGGGAATACACGAACAATTGCTATTTTTACTATAAAATATCTTCGTTCTCAAGGTTTTCGAGTGAATAATGAGTTGTTTGAATTGAATTCGTGGTATTTTCGTAATGCGTTGGTTCGTGCTAATTATCGTAATTTGGAGAAAGGGGTTAATTATGAATCTGAATATTTGATTCGTTTTTTTGCTAATTTGTTGTTAGGTGAGAAGTGGGATTTGAGGAATCGTTATTTGCATATTCATCCAACAGAAGAGTGGAGAGTGCAACCAAATTTGGCAACACCCGAACAAGTACCCGAACAAGTACCCGACAAGTTGCATACAAGTAATGGGCTGATTGTTGGGTTGGTGAAAATGATAGGTGTTGAAACTGTTTCTATATCTCAAATGATGTCATTGTTGGGCTTGAAACACAGACCTAATTTTTTGGAATATCATCTTAATCCAGCTATTGCAGAAGGGTATGTTTGTCTGCTATATCCAGATAAGCCTCGTCATCCACGTCAGAAGTATCAGTTGACAATGAAAGGAATGGCTTTATATAATGAGTTGAATACTGGGAAATAAATATTGCGTTACAGGTTTTTGGGCAAAAACTTGCCGGTATCGGCAAAAAAA
>JAZRCE010000005.1:0-4414 GCA_045635445.1 Candidatus Aphodosoma sp. | reverse complement strand
AGCGCGAGCAGCTTTGTGAGAAAGGATAAGTTGACCTTTTTTGTCTTCTTGGTTTTCAATGAACACTTCAACTTCGTCACCTACTTTGAGGTCTGGGTTGTAACGGAATTCGCTCATAGGGATGATACCGTCTGATTTGAAACCGATGTTAACTACAACTTCGCGTTTGTTCATTGAGATGATTTTACCCATCATAACTTCTTTGTCTTCTACTTGTGGAAGAGTTTGGTCATAAAGGGCAGTTTGTTGTTCACGTTCTTCTTTTGATAATACATCGCCTTTTGCGTATGCATCCCAATCGAAATCAGCCTGTGGGGCTACATTTTTGAATTGATCCATTTTAATTAAGTGTTTAATTTTCAAATGAATGGGTTAGACATTATATTGAGTTTAAAATCGGGCGCAAAGTTACAACTTTTTTTTGAAATGTGCAAGTGTTTGTGTTATAATTTTTTAAAATATTTTTTTTGATTAAATTTTATTTTTTTGTTGATGTATTTTATTTTGATTGATACATTTTTTCGCGTAGGGTGTGGATTTCGTCGGAAGTGAGATATTCGTCGAAGTCCATATATTTATCGATTATGCCGTTTGGTGTGAGTTCGATGATTCGGTTGCATACTGTTGATACGAATTCACGGTCGTGCGATGATAGTAAAATATTGCCTTTGAATGTTTTGAGCGTGTTGTTGAATGCTTGGATTGACTCGAGGTCGAGGTGGTTGACAGGCGAGTCAAGCACCATAACATTGGCGTTACGTAGCATCATGCGTGCAATCATGCAGCGCATCTTTTCTCCACCCGAGAGCACGTTGGCACGTTTGTAGATTTCTTCGCCAGAGAATAGCATTTTGCCGAGGTAGCCACGGATGAAAACTTCGGTAGTATCGGCAGAGTATTGACCGAGCCAATCGACAAGTGTGTGTTCGTTGTTGAAGAAACGGGTGTTGTCGAGTGGGAGATAGGCATTGGTGATGGTGATACCCCAATTGAATTTGCCTGCATAATCGCGGTCATTGCCCATGATGATCTCGAAGAAGGCAGTCATTGCACGTGCATCGCGTGAATAGAATGCTATTTTATCGTCTTTTTCTACGTTGAATGATACATTATTAAATAGGATAGAGCCATCTTCGGCACGTTTGCCAAGACCGTTGATTTCGAGAACCATATTGCCTGGTTCACGTTCGGGTGTGAAGATGATAGCTGGGTATTTGCGAGTAGATGGTTGAATCTCTTCGACGTTGAGTTTTTCGAGCATTTTGCGGCGAGACGTAGCCTGTTTGCTTTTTGCCACGTTGGCCGAGAAACGGCGGATGAATTCTTCGAGTTCTTTGCGTTTTTCTTCAGCTTTTTTGTTTTGGTTTTGTTGTTGGCGAAGAGCGAGTTGACTTGATTCGTACCAGAAAGTATAGTTGCCGGCAAACATGGTGATTTTGCCATAATCGATGTCGATAGTGTGGGTTGATACAGCGTCGAGGAAGTGGCGGTCGTGGCTCACAACAAGCACAGTATTTTCATAGTTAGCAAGATAGTTTTCGAGCCACATCACAGCATCTACGTCAAGGTCGTTGGTAGGCTCGTCGAGGAGTAGGTTGTCGGGTTTGCCGTAGAGGGCGCGTGCGAGGAGTACGCGCACTTTTTCTTTATTCTCCAATTCGCTCATTAGTTGATAATGGAGGTCTTCCCTAATACCAAGACCACTAAGGAGTTGAGCAGCATTGCTTTCGGCATTCCAACCATCCATTTCTGCAAATTTTTCTTCTAGTTCGGCAGCGCGGATACCGTCTTCTTCTGTGAAATTTTCTTTAAGGTAGATGGCATCTTTTTCTTCTTTTACTTGCCAGAAGTGTTCGTTGCCCATCATCACAGTGTCGATTACGGTGAATTGGTCGTAGGCAAAGTGGTCTTGTTTGAGCACCGAGAGGCGTTCGCCTGGTCCGAAGGAGATTTGTCCGCGAGTAGGGTCGAGTTCGCCACTAAGCATGCGGATAAATGTAGATTTGCCGGCACCATTTGCGCCGATTACACCGTAGCAGTTGCCTGCTGTGAATTTGAGGTTGACATCAGAGAAGAGTACTCGTTTGCCAAATTGCATTGCGAGGTTGGATACTGTAATCATATTATCATAAAGTATATAGTCAACAGTCAACTGTCAATGGTTAACAGACAAAAGTTGAGAGTGTTAGTAGTGAATAGTTTAGATAATTTTTTATTTTTAATTCTTAATTGTTTCGAGGTAGTTTTGGAGGATAATTGTAGCACTGATTTGGTCGATGAGTGCTTTGTTTTGACGTGCTTTTTTGTTGATTCCACTATCAATCATGGTTTGAAATGCCATTTTGCTAGTGAAACGTTCGTCGATGAGTTCGATTTTCTTGTCGGGGTAGAGTTTGCGTAGTTTGCCGACGAAGGTATTGATATACTTGGTGACTTCGGCAGGTTCGTTTTGTAATGTTTTTGGATAGCCAACGACTATGGTTTCTACTTCTTCTTTTGTGAAATATTCGGCTAAGAAAGAGTAGATTTTAGGTGTTTCGATTGTAGTTAACCCATTGGCAATCATTTGTAGAGGGTCGGTGACCGCAATACCAATGCGTTTTTGTCCGTAGTCGATTGCTAAGATTCGAGCCATTGTTTTTTTAGTATTTTAGTAGCAAGTGTTGAGTATCGAGATTTTCGTTTTTTTACGTTATTGTCTATTAAGGTGCAAAGTTACGAAAAAAAATTGAGAGTTTGGGGTGTGTATTAAGATTTTTTTGTAACTTTGCGAGTCTTAAAAATATTTGTAATATGAATGGTAAATTGATTATATTTTCGGCCCCTTCGGGTTCTGGTAAAAGTACTATTATTGGTAAATTAAAAGAAGCTGGTTTCGACTTTGGATTTTCGATTTCGGCAACAAGTCGTGCACCTCGAGGAACAGAACAACATGGGGTGGAGTATTATTTCCTTACGCCTGATGAGTTTCGTGCGAAGATTGCAAATGATGAGTTTGTAGAGTATGAAGAGGTCTATCCTAACTGCTTCTATGGCACGTTGAAGAGCGAAATTGATGGAAAGTTGGCTCAAGGACAGCATATGTTGTTTGATGTTGACGTGGTGGGCGGATTGAATATCAAGAAGTATTATGGCGACAATGCCTTAGCTGTGTTTGTGCAACCACCTAGCGTAGAAGTGTTGCGTGAGCGTTTGGTGGGACGTGCAACTGACTCTGAAGAGATGATTGAAAAACGACTCGCCAAAGCAGAATGGGAAATGGAGTTTGCTCCTAAGTTCGACGTGCGCATTGTGAATGATAATCTTGATGAGGCAGTGGCAGAGACTATCCGTGTGGTAACAGAGTTTTTGAGCTAGAGTATAGATAACAGATTACAGATAACAGATAGGTTATTATTTGTAAATTATGAATTGTGAATTGAGGAAGGTTGCGTTGTATTTTGGGTCATTTAATCCGATACATAATGGGCATATTGGATTGGGAGAGTATATGTTGGAGCATGGGGGAGTGGATGAGCTGTGGTATGTGGTGTCGCCTCAGAATCCGTTGAAGAAGAAAGCCGATTTGTGGGATGATGAATTGCGCTATAAGTTGGCATGCGAGGCAACAAAACATAATGTGCGCTTGTCGGTGTGTGATATAGAATTTCATTTACCAATACCGAGTTATACGGTGAATACATTGCGAATGCTATCACAAAAATATCCTGATTATCAATTCTCATTATTAATAGGTGCAGATAATTATGCAATATTTGACCGTTGGTATTGTTATGATGAGATATTAAGAGATTATGATGTGTATGTTTATCCGCGTGAAGGTGTAGAGATAAATAAGGCGAAATTCCCGCAAATGAAGTGGCTTGATGCGCCGCTTTATCCGATATCGTCGACAATGGTGAGGGATAAATTGGCAAAAGGTGAGGCTGTGGATGATTTGGTACCTTTCAAAATTACAGATTACAGATAGTAGATATAAAAAAAGCGACTAATTCGTGGGCGAGTTAGTCGCTTTTTTTTGTATTTTGGGGAGTAGATACACATTGTGAGTGGGTATTGTTGGGGTATGGCGAAGGTAGGGTTATCCTATGAAGAGGGTAAGGTGATGGTTGTTGTTGGGTTGGGTTTTAATAGGATTGATTTATGATTAGATACACCCTGTGAGTGTGTGTTATTTTTGTGTGTTTTTGGTTCGGCAGAGGAGGAGTCCGATGATGGTGAGGGCACCATTGAGGAGGAGGATTTCGAAGCCGAACTTGTAGCCTGCGAGGAGTTCGACTGAATAGCGGTCGATAAGCACGGTGGCTACGATGGAGATAATAGCCACGAGTGGCACGAGGCGGTCGCGAATGTTCCATTTGGTGAACATACCCACAACAAAAAGTCCGAGTAATGGACCATAGGTGTAGCCAGC
>JAZRCE010000004.1:0-5377 GCA_045635445.1 Candidatus Aphodosoma sp. | reverse complement strand
ATAATTGTGTTTATATCTTATTAGTGTTTACATATGTATAAATATCTAATATATGTAATTAACATTTTATATTTATAGTAGTTATGTTTATTGTAAATCAATTTGTTAAGGATTAAAGTTAATCTTTTTATTTAACTTTATATTGTATATTTTCGAGGTTTCTTTTGTTTTGCATGTTTGTTGTTAATTTTATTTTGTTAACACACTAATTCCCTGTTAATTGATAGATAATATTTAAATGAATACTTTTAGAATTTCATGCCTGTTTATTTTATTCTAATATAATAACTTGCTGTTTTTAGTGTGTTTTTGTTTGTAACTTGTAGATTACAGTTGTAAATTTATATTTGTGAAATATTTTGTCGTTTTTATTTTGTAAATTCAGAAAAAAGTTATACATTTGTACTCTTAAATTTTACAACTATAATTTTGTGTGAAAAATGTTTATTCGTTAAAATATTATGGTAAATAGAATTTTTACATTTATAGAAAACCAACAACTGACGCCGACTGAATTTGCAGATAAAATAGGAGTTAGTCGAGCTTCTATATCAAGTATAAAAACAGGACGTACTCAACCAACATTATCCCTTGTCGAAAAAATCAAACATCATTTCCCAGATGTAGATATAAATTGGTTAATTTTTGGTGAAGGTGATGCTCCTAGTAAGATTAAAACTGAGTACACCGATAATTTGTTATTTAATGATTCGGGGCAAGTAGAAGCGAAAGATTCATCTATTGCGAATGATTATGAGGCTATATATATAGCAGAATCACCCGATAAAATTGAAGAAAAGACTATAATTTCAGATATACCAACATCAAAAGAAAATCAAAATAAAAGTATTAAAAAGGTAATTTTGTTATATGATGATGGTTCTTTCGAAGAATTTAATAAGTAAATAGGTGACAAAAATATAAAACTCTCTTAAAATGGCTCTAAATGCAAAATAGAGCTATTTTTTTTGTCTTTACATAAGAAAAATTAAAAATAAGAAAAATAAAAGTCGCTTAAATCGCCTTAAAATCAAAAATAAAAGGTGTTTTATTTTTGTTAGGTATAAAATCATTTGAAAATCAAAAGATTAGTCGAGTCAAAAAACACCTTTCAAAATTTGCCTATTTCGAAAAAAAATTGTAACTTTATAAAGTTTTTGGGCTTGGTAAATTCTCATCTTATTGAGCCTTTAAAATAAAGTAGACATTTGCAATGTTGGAGTCGTTTCGGACGTTGCGCCTCGGGGTTTTTTGTGAAGCATCTAAGGCATCCGACTTTATAAATTAGATAATTTTAAGTAAATTTTATGATTGAAAGAGACGAAAGAATCATTCAGATTAATGTAGAAGAACAGATGCGACAAGCTTATATCGATTACTCGATGTCGGTTATCGTATCTCGTGCTTTGCCTGATGTTCGTGATGGTTTTAAACCTGTTCATCGCCGTGTATTATATGGAATGAACGAACTTGGAAATACATCCGATAAACCATACAAAAAATCTGCTCGTATAGTCGGTGAAGTTATGGGTAAATATCACCCTCATGGTGACTCATCTATTTACATGACATTGGTGCGTATGGCACAAACTTGGTCGTTGCGTTATCCACTCGTTGATCCACAAGGTAACTTTGGTTCGGTCGATGGCGATGGTCCTGCAGCTATGCGTTATACTGAGGCTCGTTTGCAAAAGATAGCAGAAGAGATGCTCAAAGATATCGATAAAGATACTGTTGATTTTATTCCTAACTTCGATGAAACGACAAAAGAACCAGTAGTACTTCCTACTCGTTTGCCTAATCTTTTGGTTAATGGTTCGTCGGGTATTGCTGTAGGTATGGCTACAAATATGGCTCCTCATAATCTTTCTGAAGTTGTAGATGCAACAGTTGCTTATATCAATAATCCCGAAATTGAAATTGCAGAATTGATGCAATATATAAAAGCTCCAGATTTTCCTACTGGTGGTTATATATATGGCTATGCTGGCGTAAAAGAGGCTTTCGAAACCGGTCGTGGTCGTATTGTAATTCGTGCAAAATATGATATTGAAAATAACGAAAAAGGCAACGATAAAATTATCATCTCCGAAATACCTTACATGGTAAATAAATCCGAGTTGATTAAAAATATTGCTGACCTCGCTATTGAGAAAAAAGTAGAGGGTATTGCTAATGTCAATGATGAATCAGACCGTCAAGGTATGCGTATTGTGGTTGACGTGAAACGCGATGCAAACCCACAGGTTGTTATCAATAAACTTTTCAAATATACAGCTCTACAGTCTTCTTTTAGCGTAAACAACATTGCACTTGTAAAAGGTCGTCCAATGACTCTTAATTTGAAAGACCTTATACATCATTTTGTTGATCATCGTCATGAGGTAGTTACTCGCCGTACTCGCTTCGAGCTTCGTAGAGCAGAAGAGCGAGCAGAACTTCTAGAAGGTTGCATGATTATCCTTGATAATTTAGATGAAGCAATTCGTATTATTCGCGATTCAAAAACTCCAGATGAAGCTAAATCTCGTTTGATTGAACGTTTTAAACTTTCGGAACGTCAAGCTGCCTATATTGTAGAAATGCGTCTTCGTCAGCTTACAGGCATGGAACAAGACAAACTTCGTCTTGAATATGAAGAACTTTTGAAACGCATAGAAGATTTAAAAGATATTCTTGCTCGCGTTGAACGTCGTATGGAGATTATTCAAAACGAACTCATCGAACTTAAAGATAAATATGGAGATAATCGTCGTACTGAAATTATCTATGCAAGCGAAGAGTTCAATCCTGAAGATTTTTATGCTGATGATGAGATGGTTATCACTATTTCACACCTTGGATATATAAAACGCACACCACTTGCAGAGTTTCGTGCGCAAAACCGTGGCGGAGTAGGCTCGAAGGGTAGTAGTTCCCGCGAAGAAGACTTTATTGAATATATTTATTCAGCATCAATGCACTCAACAATGATGTTCTTTACACAAAAAGGACGTTGTTATTGGCTTAAAGTTTATCAAATACCAGAAGGTAATAAAGCAAGTAAAGGTCGTGCAATACAAAATGTATTGAATATTGATGCTGACGATAAAGTAAATGCTTTTGTTCATGTAAAACAATTGCAAGATCCAGAATTCAATCAATCACATTTTCTCGTGTTCTGTACAAAACAAGGTATTATCAAGAAAACATCACTTGAAGCATATTCTCGTCCACGCCAAAATGGTGTCAATGCAATTACAATACGCGAAGATGACCAAGTTATAGAAGTACTTTTAACAAGTGGTAATGATGAAATACTTATGGCTAACCGCAATGGTCGTGCGATTCGATTCAATGAAGAAAAAGTTCGTGAAATGGGACGTACTGCAACTGGTGTACGTGGTATGACTCTTGATGAGGACGATTTGACTGATGAAGTGATAGGTATGATTGCTGTACCACAAAACTCAAAAGACAATATTCTTGTTGTAAGTGAATTGGGGTATGGAAAACGTTCTGACCTTGAGGATTATCGTATTACTAACCGTGGAGGTAAAGGTGTAAAAACAATAAATATCACAGAAAAGACAGGCAAACTTGTTGCTATTAAAAATGTGAATGATGATAATGACCTTATGATTATAAACAAATCAGGTGTAACATTACGTACGAATGTATCAAGTCTTAGTGTTATTGGTCGGGCAGCACAGGGTGTTCGTCTTATTGATCTTGGTAAGCGCAACGATGAAATAGCATCTGTATGTAAAGTAGCAACTGAAATCGAAGAAGACAATACAGAAATTGTGGAAGAGGGTATTAAACCAGAAGTAACTTCTGAAGTCTAAAAAGACAAATGAACAATAATAAAATAACATTTTAAATATTAATAATTATGAAAAAATTATTCTTAGTAATGGCATTTGCTTTAGCTATAGTAGCTACTGGCTTTGCACAAAAATCTAATGTAAACAGAGCAAAAAACAAAGTTTTAGTCGTAGAAGGTACACCTGATTTTCAAGGAGCAAAAGATGATATCGAAGCAGCTTTGGTAAATGATGAAACAAAAAATCTTGCTAATACTTGGTATGTAGCAGGTTTAGTTTATGAAAAAGCAGCAGATGCGGAATTTATATTGACTCAAACTGGTTCTGGTGATGCTATTAAAATGGGAGAAGACGCATTAAAAGCATACGCATATTATTTGAAAGCTAATGAATTAGATCAATTACCTGATGAAAAAGGTAAAGTAAAACCTAAATTTACTAAAAAAATTGCAACTTCAATGTTGAATATTTATAACAAATACATCTTGGTGAATTATGGTGTAGAAAAATATTCAACTCAAGAATGGATAGCAGCTCTTAATGCATTCGAAACACACACTGCAATTCTTGATTTACCATTTGTTGCTATAGAAAAAAATGTACCAGCGAAAGATACTACATATTATCAATTTAAATATTATGCAGCAACTTGTGCATGGGCTGGTGAGATGAACGATAAAGCGATTGCTATGTTCGAAGAAATCAAAGACAAAGAATATAATGAAAATGCTATTTATCAAGCACTTTGCCAACTTTATATTGACACAAAAGATACAGTAAATTATATTTCAACATTGGAAAAAGGTCTTGCTAAATTTCCTAATGAATTTTATTATCTTGGAAATTTGATTAATCACTATGTATTTGGAGGTCAACCTCAAAAAGCGACAGAATTGCTTGATAAAGCTATTAATAATGATCCTAATAATGCGCAACTTTATAGCGTTCGTGGTTCAATGCTTGAAGTTCTTGAAGATATTGATGCCGCAATGGCTAACTTTAATAAAGCAATTGAATTGAATCCTAATTTTAAAGATGCTTGGTTGGGTAAAGCTCGTTTGATTTATAACACAGCTTTTAAAATGGAGCAAAAAGCACTTGAAATTCGTGATTTTAAACTTTCAGATCAAGAAGCAGCTAAGGCCCTTGAGGTATATAAAGAATCAATACCTTTCTTTGAGAAAGTTATAGAATTGGATCCTGAAGATTATGAAACAATGAAAACTCTTCGTGGTTTGTTTTACAAACTTACAAATACAGATCCATCATATCAAGTTAAATATGATGAAATCAATAAAAAAATGTTGGGTTACTAATTTAATGGTATAATTCATATTAAAAAAGTAGAGACGCAATATATTGCGTCTCTACTTTTTATTAACTAGATCTATAGATTTATGTTAATATTTGTTATTCGTTTATTTTGCCTTTGAAAGGGGGATTATTGAAAATAATGTGGCTTGTAATATTTATTATTTATCATAATGTTAATTATAACAATTTAATAATTGTGGTATATCGGTGTGATTTTAAATAGATATTATTAGTTATAGATAAATATATAATTGTAA
>JAZRCE010000003.1:0-4465 GCA_045635445.1 Candidatus Aphodosoma sp. | reverse complement strand
TTAGCAGGAGCTACGTCAGTAACATATTTGAAGTCAGCGCGATCTTCCATCAATTTAGCAAGACCTTCTTCGTCGATAACTTCTTTACGAGCTGTGTTAACAAGAGTTGCGCCTTTAGGCATTTTGTTAAGGAGTTCGTAGTTGATAGATTTTTTAGTTTGCTCAGTTGCAGGGATGTGCAATGAGATATAGTCAGAAGTTGAGTAGAGTTCGTCGATAGAAGCAACTGCTTTAACGCCATCAGCTTCAATTTTTTCAGCAGGAACGAATGGGTCGAAAGCTTGAACTGTCATACCAAAACCTTGAGCGATTTTAGCTACGCGAAGACCTACGTTACCATAAGCGTGGATACCGAGAGTTTTGCCTTTCAATTCAGTACCAGTAGCACCTGAGAATTGAACGCGAGCAGCGTAAACCATCATACCGAGAGCCAATTCAGCTACAGCGTCAGAGTTTTGACCTGGAGTGTTCATAGCTACTACGTTGTGAGCTGTACAAGCTTCGAGGTCGAGGTTGTCGAAACCAGCACCTGCACGAACAACGATTTTGAGATTTTTAGCGTGTTCGATAACTTCTTTAGTAACTTTGTCAGAACGAACGATAAGAGCGTCTACGTCAGCAACTGCTGCATAGAATTGTTCTACTTCTGTGTATTTTTCGAGAAGAACTACTTCTCCACCTGCAGCTTCTACGATTGATTTGATACCATCTACAGCTGCTTTAGCAAATGGTTTTTCTGTTGCAACAAGAACTTTCATAATTGTTTAATTTTTTGTTATGAGTTATTTAATGAATTCGCTAATAATATGAGACATAGGGTAAGGATTGTCTACTGCCTATGTTCTAAACTATTTTTTGCAAAGGTACAACATTTTTCTGATACGTACAAACTTTTTGCAACAAATAAAAACAGTATTTGAGATTGAACAGATAAGTATGTCTCAAAAAAAAAGCCGGAGTATTTGATACTTCGGCTTTTGTATTTTTTTAGGATATATTATTTTTGATTCTTTTTGGCGAGCCACTTGCGAAGGGCTACGTGATATTTTGCGGCATTGCGATTGTGTTCGGCAAGTGTTACTGCAAAATTGTGAGTTCCATTGAAATCGGGATGCGCACACATAAATATGTAGTTATGATTTTCGGCATTAAGTACTGCATCGATTGTGGCAACACTTGGAAGGCGAATAGGTCCTGGAGGGAGTCCTGCGTATATATACGTATTGTATGGGTCGTCGACTTTGAGATGTTCATACAAAATACGATTGAGTTTAAAATCTTTCATTGCGAACTTCACTGTTGGATCACTTTGAAGACGAATTCCTTTGCGAAGGCGATTGAGGTAGAGACCCGCGACACGTGATTTTTCGGGTTGATAGTTGGTTTCCTCCTCCACGATGCTAGCTAGGGTGATTACTTCGGGGATGGTCAAACCAAGAGAGTCTGCTTTTGCATGACGATTGTTGAGATTCCAAAAGGCATCGTTTTCTGTTTTGAGGCGTTGCATTAGTTTGTCGATAGATACATTCCACCACACTTCGTATGTATTGCGCACGACGAGAGCAAATAGGTGTTCGGGAGCATAGCCGAGTTCAGCCATTTTTTGCTTGTCGGTGATATAATTCATTATTTCGGCAGAATCGATCATAAGTTGATTCGATACCTTTGAAGCAAATTGTTCGGGGAGGCGCATGGAGTTGATTGTGAGTTTGACGGGTACTTGCTCGCCACGTTGCACGCGTTGGATGAGCTGCAAATGCGTCATTTCGGGAAAGACGGGATAGCAACCTGAAGGGAGAATGGTTTCAGGTTCAAGACCGAGAGCGCGACATGCGAAGAGGAACATTTTAGGTTTTTGGATGATGCTATCGGTTTCGAGGTTAGTTATAAAATCAGCTAGATTTTGGTCTTTATGGATGTATATACGCATTTCTTTTCCCTCTTTTGTAGTCAATTTGGCTGCAAAAACCTCGGTCCAAATGACGAAAAGAGCGATAATAGCGACTGCAAGAAGTATCAAGCAAGCGATCAGATATTTTTTCCAGTTTTTTTGTTTGCTCATAATCAAACATTTAATAAAATGAGATAAGTTTATAGAAATAAATGCAAAGATAATGAAAATATTTTAATGAAAAAATTTTGTGTATTCAAATATTTGTTGTACCTTTGCACTGCTTTTAAGGAAAGCACGTTCGGTTGCAAAACTGACCTGACTGGAAGTGTGGGTGAGTGGCTGAAACCACCAGTTTGCTAAACTGACGTACGGGTAACCGTACCGGGGGTTCGAATCCCCCCGCTTCCGCACCAAGGCTAATTAATTGTTGAATAACAGTTAGTTAGCTTTTTTGTTTTAGTAGTATATGTATTGTGAATTGATGGCAGTCTTCTTCGGCATAGGTTGCTTGAAGGTTGCTATTAGATAAGGTGAATAAAAAAGAATACACACACTCATTAGGTGTGTATTCTTTTTTTTTGTTTTATTTTAGGTAGTCTTCAAAATAATCTGTTACTTTTTGCATGAGGTGGACTCGACGTTTGCCCATTACATTATGTTCTGTGCGGGGGTAGATGAAGTAGTCGACCGGGATGTTGTGGGTGATGCAGGCGTCGAGGAAGTTGAGCGAGTGCTGATAGAGAACGACGTTGTCGATGAGGCCTTGGCAGATGAGGAGTTTGCCGCGAAGGTTTTGTGCTTGATTGATTAGTGAAGTGTTTTTAAAACCTTCGGGGTTGGTGTCGGGGGTTTCCATATAGCGTTCGCCATACATGACTTCATACCACTGCCAATCGATGACTGGTCCGCCAGCTACGCCGACTTTGAATATGTCGGGATAGTGGGTCATGAGGGAGATGGTCATGAATCCACCGTAGGACCAGCCGTGGACTCCGATGCGGTCATTATCAATCCATGGTTGCGACATAAGCCAATTGATACCAACCATTTGGTCTTGCATCTCTACTACCCCACACTGACGATGGATGGCACGAGCGTAATCGGCTCCGTGGTTGGGTGTGCCTCGATTGTCCATAACAAAAACTACATATCCGCGTTGTGCCATATACATTTCCCAACGACGGAGATGGGCTTGATATGTATTGCGAACTAATTGAGTGTGAGGACCGCCATAGACGTATAATATAAGTGGATATTGCTTTGTTGAGTCAAAATCTAGTGGTTTAATAAGACGATAGTGATTGTTGTATTTGCCATCGGCGCTAGGGAGTGTGCCTAATTCGATTGGGGCATAGTTGTGGTTGCGACAAGGGTCGTCGGCACGGAATACGTCGCGATAGAAGCGGCCATCGGTTGAACCAACTGCCACGACACGAGGGACATTGAGCGATGAGTAGTTGTCGGCGAAATGGCGTTTGTCGGGCGAGAGTTGGCATGTGTGCCAGCCTTCGGCATGTGTAAGACGTGTGACTTTGCCTGAGGTGATATTCACGCGATAGAGATGACGTTCGGCTGGAGAGATTTCAAATGAATAATAGTAGACGTGTTGAGCATCGTGGGTGAGATATTCGACGTCGGCGTTGACGCGTGTGAGGCGTGTGAGTGAGTTGGTTTTGAGCGAATAGAGGTAGAGATTATAGTAACCATCGCGATTGTCGGTGGTGTAGATGAATCGGTGGTTGT
Source organism: Candidatus Aphodosoma sp. (assembly GCA_045635445.1). Lineage (GTDB taxonomy): Bacteria > Bacteroidota > Bacteroidia > Bacteroidales > Paludibacteraceae > Aphodosoma. Next base: position 828 of record JAZRCE010000003.1, on the reverse strand, counting down.
CGAGGAAGATGATTGGTTGGTTTGGTTCGAGGAAGTGAGGGTTGGTCTCGGAGAGGAGTGTGGCTTTGAATTCGCCTGTGATGGCATCGTAGGCGTTGAGATTCAAGGCTTTTTGCTCGCGATTCATGACTTGGATATAGATGGTTTTGCTATCGGGCGACCAAGCAGGATTGGTAAGATAGCGTTCGGGGGTGAAGTCGGTAATGTTGAGATAGATGGTCTTGTTTTGCGCTACGTCGTATACGCCGAATTTGAGGCGTTCGGATGGCATACCGATCATTGGGTATTTGATGTTGCGGGCGGTGCCAGTGCGAGTTGTGATATCGAGGAGAGGGAAGGTGGTGACATGGGTTTCGTCTTTGACATAGAAGGCGATGCGACTATTGTCGGGCGACGGGAAGATGCCTTGCATGCATCCGAATTCGTTGCGCGAAACGGCTTGTCCGCAGACGATGTTGGTGTCGGCGAATTGTGTGATAGGAATTTCGATGCTATCAGCTGTGAGCCAAGAGATATTGTTGCCTTTGAGGATGGCGTGTGGGATGTGTTGTTTTGAAGTTGCGGGGATAGCAACTTGGCGTTGTCGGCCTGTGCGGATGTTGATGGCATAGGTGATTGAATCCTCTTGATGAAGATATTCGTTTAGGTAGTCGCTACTCCATCGCACTTGGTAGTTTTGAGGGATAAGTTCGCGACTGAGGATTGCCTCTTCCATGGTGAGAAGACGACGGTCTTGGGCACGTGCAATAAATGCAATGCATAACAGGCTAATCAAAGACAACAATATTCTCTTCATAATTGTACGTTATTTTAACTATAAATTATTAT
>JAZRCE010000002.1:0-33262 GCA_045635445.1 Candidatus Aphodosoma sp. | reverse complement strand
GAAAGGTTCGGCCTTTACACCTGACGGCAGAGACAACCGCCATATTCGCATCTCGTTCTGTAACGTGAACGAAGAAATCATCGAAAAAGGTGTGAAAATCCTTGGCGATGCAATGCATAGCTTAATGAAAAAATAATAATTAAATAGTTAGTAACTAGTAGCGAGTAGCGAGAGCCCATTGGCATGAATAATATGCAAAAGCTAAAGTCTCGTTACTCGCTACTCGCTACTAATAGTCTAAAAAAAATGAATATTTCGTACAATTGGCTTAAACGCTATCTTAAAACTGATTTACCTGCCGAAGAATTGGCTAAAATATTGACTTCAATCGGACTTGAAGTTGGCTGTGTTGAAACTGTACAAACCATCAAAGGCGGTCTTGAGGGATTGGTTGTAGGTGAGGTGCTCACTTGCCGCGACCACGAAAACTCTGACCACTTGCACGTGACTACATTGACAGTAGGTGGCGATCCTATACAAGTGGTATGTGGTGCGCCTAACGTAGCTGCTGGTCAGAAAGTTATTGTAGCAACAGTTGGCACTGTGCTATACGACGGAGAAGAGAGTTTTACTATCAAAAAATCGAAAATCCGTGGTGAAGAATCATTTGGTATGATTTGCGCTGAGGACGAAATAGGTGTTGGCACTGGTCACGATGGCATCATGGTGTTGCCAGCAGATACTCCAGTAGGTATGACTGCTCGCGAATACTTTGGTATTGAAGATGATACACTCATCGAAGTGGATATCACACCTAACCGTTCGGACGCAACATCGCACTATGGTGTAGCTCGCGACTTGGCAGCTTACTTCAAAGCACATAATATTCCTTATGAATTGAATAGACCATCGGTAGAAGACTTTAAATCAGACAATAACGAATTGCCAATAGCTATCGAAGTATTGAATACAGAGCGTTGCCCTCGCTATGCAGGTGTTTCGATTAAAGGCGCAAAAGTAGAAGAGTCGCCAAAATGGTTAAATGATGCTTTGCAAGTGATTGGACTACGCCCTATAAATAGTGTAGTGGATGCTACGAACTATATTCTCCATGCTTTCGGTCAACCATTGCACGCATTTGATGCAGACAAAATCAAAGGTGGCAAGGTGGTAGTAGGCACAGTGGAAGAGGGTCGCAAATTCACTACTTTGGATGAAGTGGAACGCACACTCTCGGCTGAAGACTTGATGATTTGCAATGCCGAAGAACCTATGTGTATCGGTGGTGTATTTGGTGGTTTGGAATCAGGAGTGACTGAAAACACCACAAATATCTTCATCGAATCGGCTTATTTCAACCCAGTATCTATCCGTAAGACAGCTCGTCGCCATGGTTTGAACACTGACGCAAGTTTCCGTTTCGAGCGTGGCATCGACCCACATAACACAATCTATGTGCTCAAATATGCAGCAATGTTGATAAAAGAGTTGACAGGTGGTTCGATTGCTTCGGAAATCACAGACATCTACCCTACTCCACTAAATAACTTCGAGGTGGATATCACGCTCAACAAAATCCACACATTGATTGGCAAAGAAATTGAGACAGAACAAATTGAGCGCATTTTTGATGGTCTTGAAATAAAAATCGTTGAGCGCACTGCCAATGGTTATAAATTGGAAGTGCCTGCATATCGTGTTGATGTTCAACGTGATGTGGACGTGATAGAAGATATTCTTCGTATTTATGGCTACAACAATGTGGAATTGAGCGATAGATTGACTTCGAATCTCAGTTTCTCGAAAGGGGTTGACTCTACAAAATGGGAAAACTTGATTTCGGAACAATTGACTGCTAATGGCTTCAATGAAATATTGAATAACTCGCTCACAAAATTGGCTTACTACGAAGGACTTACAAGTTACACAGCAGAAACTTGCGTACGCATTATGAATAGCCTCAGTCAAGACTTGAACGTGATGCGTCAAACAATGTTGTTCGGTGGTTTGGAAAGTATTGCTCGTAATGCTAACCGCCAAAATGCAGACTTGAAATTCTATGAATTCGGTAACTGCTACCATTTTGATGCCGAAAAACGCAAAAATGCTGAGGCTTCATTGGATGGGTATTCGGAAGAGTATCACTTGGCTATGTGGATTACTGGTCGCAAAAATGGATTGAACTGGGCAACATCGAATGATAAAGTAACATTCTATCAATTAAAAGCATATATGCAAAATGTGCTTGTGAGAATGGGTATTGACTTGCGCAAAACTCAAATTGCAGAAGTAAGCAACGACTTGCTCAGCGAAGCATTGGAAATCAAGACAGTGAGCGGCAAATTGTTGGCAACAATCGGTGTTGTAGCTCCTAAACAATTGAAGACGTTCGACATTGAAAATGCAGTTTATTATGCTGATATTCAATGGAAAGCTTGTTTGAAAGAGTTGGGCAAACGCAAGATTAGTTATACTGAAATTTCGAAATTCCCAGAAGTGAAACGCGACTTGGCACTGTTGGTTGACAAATCGGTGCGTTTTGCTGAAATTGAGAAAATAGCATTTGACACTGACAAGAAATTGTTGAAAAACGTTACATTGTTTGACGTTTACGAAGGCAAAAACTTGGAAGCTGGCAAAAAATCGTATGCTGTGAACTTCACTTTGCAAGATAAAGAAAAGACTCTCACTGACAAACAAATTGACGGAATTATGCAAAAACTCATCAAAAACTTGACTGAGAAATTAGATGCGAAATTGCGTTAATAATTTGAGATTGATAATAAAAAAAACAATGCATCTTAATGATAAGATGCATTGTTTTTATATGTACTTATTGTATTTTAGGGGGTAAAGAGATGGTAGGGTAAAGGTTGCTTGAAGGTTGCTGTATGGTATATTTAAACAAGGGAGGGGGTTATTGTATTTTAAGCGCATTAGTTATTGTACAAAATACGATATATTTTAAAGCGAAAAAAGTATGGATTATTCGACATTGGCAAATATTATAAAAAAGCAATTGGCTTTTGAACCAACAAGGCAACAGAATGAGTTGATTGATTTGTTGGCTCAATTTTGTTGCATGCCGACCGAGACGAAGGCTTTTATCTTGAAAGGATTTGCTGGTACGGGAAAGACTTCTATTGTCAGTGGCCTTATTATGGCGATGAAGGCTCTGGGGCAAAATACGGTATTGTTAGCTCCTACGGGACGTGCAGCAAAGGTGTTGAGCAACTATTCTAACCATGCGGCATATAGTATTCATAAAGTGATATATAGACAGAAATCGGCTGGAGATTTTACGTTCAATATGAATTATAATTCGTTCAAGAATACATTGTTTATTGTGGATGAGGCTTCGATGATATCAAATCAGAATACGTCTGGAGTGGAATTTGGGTCGGGACGAGTGCTGGATGATTTGATGGAATATGTATATTCGGGCGATAATTGTTCGATGATTTTGGTAGGAGATACCGCACAATTGCTGCCAATAGGACAAAATTCGTCGCCAGCGTTGAATAAGAGCATTATAGAGGGATATGGATTGGAGGTAATGGAATATCAGTTGACACAAGTGATACGTCAGGCGGGGGAAAGCGGAATACTATTTAATGCGACAAAAATACGACAAGCTATAGAGAATGAACCTTTTACACCAATAAAACTTAATCCTAATTTTGATGATGTAACATTAGTGAGTGGCGAAAATTTAGTTGAAGAGTTGGAGCACTCGTATGCAACTGTTGGAGAAGAAAATACGATTATTCTTTCTTACTCGAACAAACGAGCAGTACTATATAATAAAGGTGTGAGGGGTCAGGTGATGATGAAAGAGGATGAATTGTCGAGAGGCGATTATTTGATTGTAACGAAAAACAATTATTACTGGTCGAAGCAGTATGATAATCTTGACTTTATTGCAAACGGCGACATTGTAGAAATTATGCGAGTAGGGAAACACTATGAATTGTATGGAGCAAGATTTGCGGACTTGACATTGAGGTTGATTGACTATGATATTGAGGTGACTGCAAGGATATTGATTGACTCGCTATATACAGAAACTCCTGCAGCACAAAATACACTTAACCAAAACGTAATGAGCGCAATAGCAGAAGATTATGCCGACATTAGCGATAAGCGAAAATTCTGGAAAGAGATGCAAAATAATGAGTTTTATAATGCACTACAAGTGAAATTTGCATATGCCATTACGGGCCACAAATCGCAAGGTGGATCGTGGGAGCATGTGTACATAGACCAGGGGTACATAACAGAGGAAATGATTACACGAGAATACTATCAATGGCTGTATACGGCGATAACTCGTGCAAGGCATAAAGTTTTCTTAATAAATTTCTCAAAATATTTCTTAAAATAATTGTAAATATCAAAATATATGGGTAACTTTGCAAAATAAAATAAAACAATATAAAATTATGAAAAATAAGCATTTAAAGAAATTATTCTCAATTTTAACTATTGTAATAACAATACTCACAAGTTGTGTTGAGAAAATAGATTTAGACAACATGGATAGTACTATCACTATCAATCCATCATTAGCAGTACCGATTGGATCGGTACATGCTTATATGACAGATTTATTGAGTTTTGTGGATTCATCATTGGTAAATGTAGACACAAATAATGGGCTTTTCATTTTCTTCGAACAAGATGGTATGTCGGTAAACTTTGAGATGAATCAATTTGAAAAAGGTGAAAAGTTAAATGAAACTTTAACTTTAGGAAGAATTGAGAAAGTAAATGCTGCGTTTAGCACAATAGATCAATATATTGCTGATTTTAATGAAAAAATTAGAACAATAAAAGAAATTCTTAAAACAGGTAAACTAAATCATATTGAGCCTATAACAGAACCTGAAGCAATTATATTGCCGAATGAATATTTACTTCAAATACAACAAATTAACAAAAATATTGAAACTATAAACAAATATGCGGGTCAAGATATAAATAGCCTGCCAGAATCATTACAACAACCAATACGCGAAGCGTTAAAAGAGATTGAAAAAGAGATTGGTGCAATAAATGAACTTAAACCTTTCACAGAGGTTATTTTGCCACAAACAGAATTTTCGTTCGTTCAAGAATCGTCATACAACTTTGGTTTTAGCGAATATATTGAAGGAGAAAAAAATATTCGCATCGACTCTATTTTAATAACAACAGCAAATATTGACTTTGAAATTGAAATTTTAGGTGTAGATTTTAGTGATGGTAGCTATTTGTTGGTTACACTTGATTTTCCTCAATTGTTTGATGAAGAGCTTGAGAATAAATTTAAAACAATAAAAATCACAGATAATAATTTCATATTTAGTGAAAAATTTCATGATGTAGTAGCACGTTTACAAGCAATTAATCAAAATGATAAGACAGAATTGGCAGTAACATTTACTTTAGTTTCAAATGGAGCTATGAAAATATCTCGTGATGCTAAAATAAATTTTTCAACCGAAGTAAATGCTATCAATTTTGAACAAATATATGGTCATATATGGCAAAAAGACGAATTTAAATCTGGTGAAATATCATTCGACATCCCAGAAGGACTATTTTCTTCAGATCTAATAACAAATAATAATATTTTACTCTCTAATCCACAAATAAATGTCAACTTTAAACATAATATGGGTATTCCTATGTTGTTGAAAATTGACAATTTCTATTATGTGAAAAATGGCGAAAAAATCTACCTCGATAAAAATGACGAACATAATAGCATAGAACTGGAAATCGAAAAACCAACAGAAATAAACGAATTTGCAACAAAAGAAATTAAATTGGATAACACCAATAGTCCTATTGCAGAATTAATACAAAAATTGCCAGAACAAGTAGGTATAACATGGCACGCATTAACTCCTCTCACAAATAGCAATGATGTACATTTCATTGTAAATCCATTAGTTGCAGAGATGGATTTAGATGTAACCGTACCATTCCAATTTGACGAAAATACGCATTTTACATATAAAGATACAATTGCTACAGATTTAGAAAGTATGCTTCAGAATATCACTGATATGGCAAATATTGACACGTTGTGTTTGTATCTTGATGTGACAAGTGCATTACCGGCTTCAGTTAGCGTTAAATTGTATTACTATGATGAAAATAACGAGTTATTATACGAATCAACAGATTTTGAAATTGGAGCAGCGGAAGTTGATGCCAATGGACGAGTTATGACCCCTACAATACAAAATAAAACAATAACTCTTAATTCTATTATAGCACAAAAAGTTATGGCTACAAAAAATATAGTGCTAGAGGTAGGTCTCAAATCAAAAGATGAGAAATCAAAAATTTATATTCAATCAACAGATGCAATTGATATTGATATGAGTGCTTTTATAAAAGTTAAATCTTCAATAGATTTAGATAGTTTTATTAGCGAAGAAGAATCTGATGATGAAAATTTGTAATAACACACAAAAATTAGAATTATGAGAAACAGAATTATATTAGCCATATTATTGTTTGTATCATTACCAGCGATTAATGCCCAAAACACGAACACCATATATTTTATGGACGAAATTGCAGAACGTAACAACATAAATCCTGCATTCACGCCAAATTGCAATTTCTATTTTGATTTTATATTTTTACCAAATATTTATTTTGGATTTGGTAATGATAATTTTATAATACGTGATTTCATCTACAATAAAGATGGAGAAACAACAACATTTTTAAGTTCGGATGAGGCCATAGCTAACTTTTATAACGGACTTAAACCAACAACGACAATAGATGCGAATCTTAATATCAATATTTTATCTTTTGGATTCAAAGTAAAAAAACATTATTTTACATTTGATTTTGGTGCACAAGCAAATGTTGCAGCGTACATACCAAAAGATATATTCAAATTTGCTTTATATGGGACACCTGATGCTAATGGAATAAATTCATTTAATTTTAACCAATTAGGTGTAGATGCTTCTATCTATTCTAATATTGGTCTTGGTTATATGTATGAGGTAAACAGAAAATTGACCATTGGAACAAAAATAAAATTTTTAATGGGTTATGCTAACATAAATACAAATATCAATAAACTAAATCTAAATGCATCCCGTCAAGAATGGTCATTAGAAACAGATGGTAAAATCAATGCATCACTACCAATAACATTCAATACTATGGAAGATGGTAGTATTGATTTTAACAGCATACAAATTAATAACAAAAATGATTTATTGAGTTTATTATATAAACCAGCTGGCATTGGTGCCGCAATTGATTTGGGCATAAAATATGAACCTATCAAAAATCTCACATTATCAGCCTCTATTACGGATTTAGGTTTCATTCATTGGAATCGTAATACATTGTCAGCCAACATGCAAGGAAATCATCTTATTAACCAGTTGATAGACTATAATGTAGGCGACACATTCCAAATCAGTGCGATTACAGATCAATTGACAAATCTTGGAAATGAAGTACTTAGCACCATAAGAACAAACGGAGAAAATAAAGCTTACACTACGATGATTTATGCAAACTTTTTCGTCGGGGCAGAATATGGTATTTTGAAAAATCGTATTTCTTTTGGGGCTGTTAATAGATTAAAATTTAAGAATACGCATATTCAAGATGAGTTGACTCTTGCTGTCAATTTCAGACCATTACATTGGTTGAAAGCATCTTTCTCACATTCATTTATCAATGGCAGATTCGGCACTTTAGGTGCGGGACTTAATCTCCGTGCTGGCATGATGAATATGTATTTAATTGCAGACTATATACCTACATCATATGCTCAAATTCCTTTGGAAAATGAGCCAATATCAACGATTTTACTACCTAATAGAGCTCAAAGATTTAATCTACAAATAGGTTGGAGTTGGAACATTGGTCGTCATGCAAACGATCTAGATAGAGATGGCATTAAAAGATTAAAAGATAAATGTCCTGAAACAGATATGGATTTTTTACGCAAACAATGTCCAGGCCTAAAGAAAAAACAATATGTTGACAAACATGGATGTGAATTAGATGATGATAAAGATGGCGTACATAATTGTTTCGATAAATGTCCTGAAACTCCAGCAGGAGTAGTTGTTGACTCAGTTGGATGCCCTATTGATTCGGACAATGATGGCATTGCAGATTATATTGATCTATGTCCAAATACACCTAAAAAAGTTAGTGTAAACGAACAAGGATGTCCTATTGATTCTGATAGTGATGGGGTTGCTGATTATATTGATTTATGTCCAGAAACGCCAAACAATATATTAGTTGATTCAATTGGCTGTCCTATTGACTCTGACAATGATGGCATTGCTAATCATATTGATTTATGCCCAGAAACCCCAATGAATGTACAAGTAGATTCTAATGGTTGTCCTATTGACTCGGACAATGATGGTGTTGCTAATTATATCGATTTATGCCCAGAAACCCCAATGAATGTACAAGTGGATTCTAATGGTTGTCCTCTCGATTCTGATAATGATGGTATTCTTGATAATGAAGATAAATGTCCAAATAAACCCGGACCTATAAACAACTATGGATGCCCTGAACTAAAAAAAGAAATTAAAAATCTTTTCACCAAAGCAATGAGTGGTATTCAATTTGAATCTGGCAGAGATATTATAAAAGAGATATCATTTCCAATCCTAGATCAAATTGTTGCTATCCTTGAACTTAATCCTGAATACCATTTGACTATTAGTGGACATACAGACAACGACGGAGATGAAGATAAAAACATGAACTTATCAATTAGTCGTGCCGCAGCAGTAGCCAAATATATAGAAAATAAAGGAATTGCTGCTGAGCGTCTAACATCACAAGGTTTTGGTGAAAATCGACCTATTGCTGACAATAAAACAACAAAAGGCAGAGCGAAAAATCGTCGTGTTGAATTTGAAATTAGCTATGAAACTATAACTTACGAAAAAGTTATAAATCCAGAACTACAAGATATTACAACACCATCAAATAATAACAATGATAAATAAAATATTATGAAACTAAAATTCTTATCACTGACTGCAATTATTGCCATTATATTTTCGGCTTGTGGCAATAAACCAAAAACCTACAACTCTATAGATGAATATCCAGAGTACAAAGGAACAGATTTAGGTGTGACTTATACACCAGAGAAATCTTTCTTCCGCGTATGGTCACCTGCTGCTCAAGAAGTTCGTCTTAATATTTATGAAGACGGATTAGAAGGTGTTCCTACTCAAGTATTTGACATGAAATATGATATAGATGGCACATGGATTTACACTGTAAAAGAAAATCTTGCTGGCAAATTCTACACATTTCAAATCAAACAAAACGATCAATGGTTAGAACCTACGCCTGGCATTTGGGCTAAAGCAGTAGGTGTAAACGGCGAACGCGCAGCAATTATCGATTGGACAACAACTAACCCTGAAGGTTGGGACAACGATGTGCGTCCTGAAATGAAATCGTTTACAGATGCTGTGATTTATGAAGTTCACATGCGTGACTACACCATTCACCCTTCATCTGGTAGCTCTTATCCAGGTAAATTCCTCGGACTTAGCGAAGCTGGCACAAAAACTATTGATGGTTTAACATCTGGTATTGACCACTTAAAAGAACTTGGGATCACTCACGTTCAAATTCTTCCTAGTTACGACTATGGTTCGATAAACGAAACCCGTCTTGCCGACAACAAATATAACTGGGGTTATGATCCTAAAAACTACAATGTACCAGAAGGTGGTTATGCTACAGACCCATATTCACCTGCGACTCGTATTCTCGAACTCAAAACTATGATCCAACAGCTTCATGCTGCTGGTATCCGTGTAATTATGGACGTTGTATATAACCACACTTTCGTAGGCGACAATTCTCACCTCAATCTTCAAGTTCCTGGCTATTTCTATCGCATGAACGAAGATGGTTCATGGGGCAATGGTTCTGGTTGTGGTAACGAAACAGCTTCAGAACGCGCTATGATGCGTCGTTTCATGGTTGAATCTATCAAATATTGGGTTAATGAATATCACATAGACGGCTTCCGTTTCGACTTAATGGGTATACACGACATCGAAACTATGAACCAAATCCGTGCTGCAGTTGATGCAATCGACCCTACTATCTCTATTCATGGCGAAGGTTGGGCTGCAGGTGGTTGTGGTATTCCAGAAGAACTCCGCGCGGTTAAAAACAATGCTCAACAATTTGCTCCTATAGGCGTATTCAGTGATGACATTCGTGATGGTCTACGTGGCAAATGGACTGATGGCAACAAAGGCGGTTTCGTGTCAGGAAAAGGTCTTGAAGAATCAATCAAATTTGGGGTTGTTGGTGCTATCGCCCACCCTCAAATTGATCTTACTAAAGTAGCTCATACAAATGTTGCATATGCAACTACTCCTGCCCAAGTTATCAACTACATGTCTTGCCATGATGACCCTTGTATTGTTGACAAACTCAAAGCTATTAACCCTGAAGCTACTATAGACCAAATTATCCGCATGGACCTTCTCGGTCAAACAATTGTATTCACAGCTCAAGGTGTTCCATTCATCTATGCTGGCGAAGAAGTTTTGAGAGATAAAAAAGGTGTCCACAACACATACCAATCGCCAGACTCAATTAACCAAATCGATTGGACTAACAAAGTAAAATACGCTGAAGTTTACGACTACTACCGCAATCTCATCGCTCTCCGCAAAGCTCACCCTGCATTCCGCATGAACGATGCAAATCAAATAACTCAAGCTATCAACTTTGTTGATGCTCCAGCTAATGTAGTTGCATACACACTCGATGGTAGCCTTATTGGTGATACATGGAACAAAATCTACGTCATCTACAATGGCAATGCAGAGGCAGTTGAAATGACGCTACCTGAAGGCAATTGGACTGCTGCCTGCTACGATGCAAAAATAAATGAAACCGGTTTGGGTAAATTCTCAGGAAAAATCAATGTTCCTTACACATCTGCAGTAATTTTATTCCAATAAAATTTGGATATTTAAAAAAAAAATCGCATCTTTGCATATAATTTGCACGCAAAGTTGCGATTTTTTTTATTCATATATAAATTGATAAGAAAATGAAATCAAACAAACTATTTTTATTAATTATCCTCCTACTCATAGGAGTATCATCCCACGCTCAAAATAGACCTCTTAACGCCTATGTTATAGGATTTTACAACCTTGAAAATCTTTTTGACACAATAGATGATCCTATCAAAAACGATGCTCAATTTCTCCCTAATGGAGATTATACTTGGGGAACAATGAAATACACCAATAAACTTCAAAAAATGGCTTATGCCATCTCACAAATGCCCAAGAATTTAGCTATTTTAGGTGTTTCTGAAATTGAAAATATTAATGTACTCGAAGATTTAGTCAAAGAACCGACTATTTCCAACCGACACCTAAAACCAATACTTATAGAAGGTCCAGACAAACGTGGTATTGATGTCGGTCTCTTATACAACTCAAAACTCTTTACTCCAACCAACGTAACATCAACTAAAATTACAACAGAACTAGAAAATTTCTTTACTCGCGACCAATTATGTGTATCAGGCATATTAGATGGTGAAGAAATTCACATAATAGTCAACCACTGGCCTTCTCGCTCTGGTGGAGAAGAACGCTCTAAACCTCGTCGCGCTGAAGCCGCTCGCACAACAAAACACATCTGCGACTCATTATTCGCAATTAATCCTAATGCAAAAATCATTGTCATGGGCGACTTAAACGACGATCCTATTGACCCATCTGTAACTAAAGAACTCGGTGCCAAATCAAAAATCGAAGAAACCAATACAGGTGAACTATTTAATACAACATATGCCTTTTATAAACAAGGCATTGGTACGCTTGCCTATAAAGATCAATGGAACTTATTCGACCAAATCATCATATCACAATCTTGGTTAAATAAAGAACGTGAAACACTAACATATTGGAAAACCGAAATATTTAACAAAGACTTTCTTAAACAACAAGAAGGCCGATACAAAGGTTATCCACTCCGCACCCACTCTGGTGGTGTTTGGACTAATGGATATTCCGACCACTTCCCTTGTCTAATTTGGGTTGTAAAATATAAAAAATAACAATCAAACAATCACTGTGGCTAAGAAAAAAGTTAAACTTCAATATAATCCTGAAACTCTTTCGTTTGAACGAATTGAGACTTCATTAAGTAAAACAATAAAAAAACTCACAATACATCTATTCTCAAGTACCTTTGTGGGATTTATTTTTTTCGTTTTATTCTCATTCATAATTGATTCTCCTGAAGAAAAACAACTTCGTAAGGAAAACGAACAAATGGAACTTCAATTTGAACTTCTCAATCGTAGATTAGAACAAATGAATGCAGTACTAGATGATATAAAACAGCGAGACAACAATCTATATCGCGTTATATATCAAGCAGATTCTATACCCAATAATGTTCGACATAATACAGCTTTCAACAATCAATACTACGAACACCTAACCAAACTAAATACTTCAACTATACTTATCGAAACCACGCGTAAAACCGATGATATAAGCAAACAACTTTACATCCAATCTAAGTCTTATGATGACTTAATGTCACTTATAAAAAACAACGAAAAAAAACTACAACACATCCCAGCAATACAACCCATTCTCAACAAAGATTTAACTAGAATAGCATCTGGTTTTGGTTATAGAATAGACCCTATATATCGTACACGTAAATTCCACCAAGGAATGGATTTTACAGCGCCAACTGGAACAGACATCTATACAACAGGCAATGGCGTTGTTGAATTCGTTGGATGGAAACAAGGATATGGAAACACCGTGATCGTAGATCATGGATTTGATTACAAAACACTATATGCTCATATGCATACATTTGCAGTAAAAAAAGGGCAAATACTAACTAGAGCTGAAATAATAGGTACAGTAGGAAGTACAGGCAAAAGCACTGGTCCTCACCTACACTATGAAGTAATATATAAAAATCAAAAAGTAGATCCTCTTAACTATTATTTCCTTGATCTCTCACCAGAAGAATATGATACAATGATACAACTTGCTACCAACGCAGGCAATGTAATGGATTAAAAACAATTCATAATTCATCATGTACAATTAATCTATTCTGATTAATTCTAATTATGAATTATGAATTATGAATTAATATAATTATGATTGACTACCATAATCTAACTCCCGAACAAGAAGAAGAGATGATACAATCCGAATTCAAAGCTCTTCTACGCGACTATGCGGCAACAGCCCACAAACAAAAAATAGAAATTATCACTAAAGCTTTTGAGTTTGCCAACAAGGCCCATGGTGGCGTAAAACGTCGTTCTGGCGAACCATACATCATGCATCCACTTGCTGTGGCTCGCATCGTAGTCAATGAAATCGGATTAGGGTCTACATCTATTTGTGCTGCCCTACTCCATGATGTGGTAGAAGACACCGACTATACTGTCGAAGATATTGCAAACGAATTCAATCCCAAGATCGCATCTATTGTTGCTGGTCTCACCAAAATTTCAGGCGGTATATTTGGAGAAGGCGCATCTGCCCAAGCCGAAAATTTTCGCAAACTAATCTTAACTATCCCTGAAGACGTACGCGTAATTCTCATCAAAATGGCCGACCGTCTGCACAACATGCGTACTCTCGGTTCTATGCCACCAGCCAAACAACTCAAAATCACAGGAGAGACACAATACATATACGCTCCTCTTGCTCAACGTCTTGGTTTCTTCCTTATCAAAACAGAATTAGAAAATCTCAGTTTTAAATACGAACAACCTAGCATCTATGCCAAACTCGAGCGTCAAATCATGCAAGTCACTCCTATGCTCGAAGATGCCTTCCGTATTTTCATCCAACCTATAACAAAAATCCTCGACTCTTACGGCTACGACTACGAAATCGTAAAACGCATCAAATCGCCTTATAGCGTATTCAAAAAAATGCAAACCAAACACATTACTTTTGAAGAAGTCTACGACCTCCTTGCTGTAAGAATAATACTAAAACCAAAACCTAATGAAAACGAAAAAGCCAATTGTTGGGTAACATATTCCGCTATCACTAGCATCTATACACCACACCCCGACCGCACCCGCGATTGGATTAATACACCAAAATCAAATGGCTACGAAGCTCTACACGTAACAGTTATGGGTCCTGGAGGCAATTGGATAGAAGTGCAAATTCGAAGTCAACGTATGAACGACATAGCAGAAAAAGGCCTTGCTGCTCATTGGAAATACAAAACAGGCGAACAAGAAGAATCCGACCTTGACAAATGGTTCAAATCCATAAAAGAAATGCTAGATACTAGCGACTTTACCAATGCCGTCGAGTTCATGGATACATTCAAACTCAACCTATATTCAACAGAAATATTCGTATTTACACCTAAAGGCGACATTCGCAAAATGCCAGCCCGTTCAACTGCACTCGACTTTGCATTCCATCTACATTCCGACATCGGATCTCACTGCATCGGAGCCAAAGTAGATCACCGTCTAGTACCGATCAGTTACGAACTCCAAAGTGGTGACCAAATAGAAATTCTCACTTCAAAAAGCCAAAAACCACAAATGGAATGGCTTGATTTCTGCACTACGGGTAAAGCCAAAGCTCAACTTCGCACAATTCTCAAAAAAGAATTAAAAACTATTATAAAACGAGGACAAGACATAGTCGAAGAAACTATAAACTCTGTAGGCCAACCAGTTAACAACCAAACGCTACAAATCGTACTCGATCACTTCAAAATCACAGATGTAAACAATCTCTATTCTGCCATTGGCAAAGGCAAAATCGACACATCCGTCATACCTTCTCTCTTCTTAAACAAAACAAAAAACAAATGGATGCGCATTTGGAAACTACAATTTGGCAATAGTGACAACAAAAAAGAAGAAACTCAAACAACTCAACACAACCCCAAAAAAACACTCCATATCACCGATGCCGACGTTGGTTCTGGCTACAAAATTGCCGACTGCTGTCAACCTATTCCTGGAGATAATGTTCTTGGATTCATCGAAACTGGAGGTGATGTCATCGTGCACAAATGCGACTGCCCTGTAGCTCAAAAACTTCAAGCAAGCTACGGCAACCGCATACTATCAGCTAAATGGGAAACGCAAAAAGTTCTCTCATTTCTCACAACTATTGAAATATCAGGTGTCGATCAAACTGGACTTCTCAAACAAATCGTACAAATCATTAGCGACGACTACGCCATAAACATAAAAAACATCAACATCGACACCACCAACGGCGTATTCCTCGGAACCCTCGACATATACGTTTATAGCACCGACGACATCAACAACCTATGCAAAAACCTATTAAAAATCAAAGCTCTCAAATCCGTAAAACGTATTAAATAAACCACAATGAAAAAAATATTATTTATCCTATCTATCCTTTCCATCATCATATTTAATGCTTGCAAATCTGATAGCAAAAAAAACTTCACCTACCTACCTTCAGTATCAGGATCTGCCTTCGAAGTCCTACTCGTCATAGACGATAGCATCTACCGAACACCTGCAGGAGAAGCTATATTCAACGTGCTCAATGCCCCAACACCAATTCTGCCACAACCAGAGCCTATGTTCAAAATGTCAAAAATCGACACAAAACATTTCGACAACCTACTCAAAGCCACACGCAACATTGTCTTCGTCGAAATCAACCCCAACAAATATACTCAAGCAAAAATAAACCTTAGTCGCAATCGTTGGGCCAACACACAAGCCATTGCTAACATCGTATCTCCTGATACTGAATCACTAAAAACCCTACTCGACACAAAAGGTTATACAATCAACAATTACTTCATTAAAGCCGAACGCGAACGCATGATCGATTTCTATCGTAGCAACATCAACGCCGAAGCCCTTCACCGCATATATTCACAATTCGGATGCAAAATCGCACTACCGACATCACTCAACAAATACACACAAAAAGACAACTTCTTATGGATCACAAATGGTAGCGCACAAATACGTCAAGACATCGTAATCTACTCAACTCCATACACATCCACTGACCAACTCAGCCACGAAGCCATTTTAGCTCGTCGCGATTCTATCATGAAAGTCAACATGCCAGGAGGAGTCGAAGGCTCATATATGGGAACAGAATATCGCTATCTCCCACCTATAACAAATACAATTTCCCACAACAATGCTTGGTGTGCCGAAACACGCGGACTTTGGAAAATGATAAACGGCGAACACATGGGAGGTCCATTCATCTCCCTTACTCGAGTTGATGAGATAAATATGCGCATTATCACCATCGAAGGTTTCGTCTTCGCTCCAAGCAAAGACAAACGCAACCCAATACGTCAAATAGAAGCTATGCTCTACTCTCTCATTCTCCCTCAAGAAATCAACGAAGTTGTTATTACTGCCAAATCAACACAATAAATACATAACACCAATCCCCCCCCACACACAACATACAAGCAAGATTCTTCATAGGATAACCAAACCTTCAAGCAACACATTCTCATAAAAAGAAATACAATAAATATCAAAAATACAAACACACATATACAATCATGGAAAAAAAACTAAAAATCGGTATAACACAAGGCGACATTAATGGTATAGGATATGAAGTTATTCTAAAAGCTCTCACGGACCAACACATACTCGAACAATGTACACCAATTATCTACGGTTCAGCCAAAGCAGCAAGTTATCACAAAAAATCACTTAGTATAGACTCATATACAATTAGCGTCGCCCGCTCTGCTGACGATGTCAACCCACACAAAATCAGTATCGTCAATACATCTAACGAAGAACCCAAAGTCGAACTAGGCCAACCAACTCCCGAAGCAGGCAAATCAGCACTCGAAGCACTCGAAGCTGCCACACTCGACCTCATCAACGGCAAAATCGACGCCATTGTAACTGCCCCAATTAACAAAGCAACAATCCAAAGCGAAACATTCAAATTCCCAGGTCACACCGAATACCTAGAAAACCGTGCTGGTTCAGAATCACTTATGATCCTCGCAAGTGACCGTCTCCGCGTTGCCTTAGTAACAACCCACCTTCCTATCACCAAAATCTCTCAAGCTATCACCACTGAGGGTATTCTCCAAAAGCTCCGTCTTCTAAACAAATCACTAAAAGAAGACTTCGCAATTATACGTCCACGCATAGCTGTTCTCGGACTCAACCCTCATGCAGGAGACAACGGACTTCTCGGCAACGAAGAACTTGAAATAATCAACCCTGCCATCAATGCTGCCAACAAAGAAGGCATCATCTGCGTAGGTCCACTCGCCGCCGATGGACTATTCGGTTCAGGCAAATTCCAACACTACGACGCCGTGCTCGCTATGTATCACGACCAAGGTCTAGCCCCATTCAAAGCCCTCACCACCGAAAAAGGAGTAAACATCACTGCAGGTCTTAAATTCGTTCGCACATCCCCAGCCCACGGCACAGGCTACGACATCTCTGGCAAAAATATCGCTAACGAACTATCTATGCGCGAAGCAATCTACGAAGCCGTGCACATCGTTCGCAATCGCGAAACCTATCATCAAATCCACGCAAACCCGCTTCCATTTCCTAAACAAGAAGAACGCAAACCTCGCGAAATCAAACTCTTTGATCCAGTAGCTCACGACGCACAAAAAGCCTACGAAGCACAACAAACCAAACTTCAACAACAGCAACAATAAAAAACAGTAAAAAGCAAAAATTAAAACACTAAAAAACACAAAAACAAATACTACAACCATCTACTTACCACTCATGTCTAAAGTCATTGACTATATCATACAATTCCTAATTCGTGACGAGCACAACGCCCACCACGTAGGATATTGCAACGATAAAACACAATGGTCAAAATACAAAGTCGTAATTGTTCCATCAAACTTCTTTCATAACAACATTTACGGCACTACCCAAAGTATGCCTTCACTCCCACTTCAAGAGATTGAAGGCATACCTCTTTTATTCGGCAAACCCAAAATAGAAAAACACGAAAACACCATCATCTGCCATGCCGACATCATCGCAAGCACATACTTTCTCATATCCCGCTACGAAGAATACATAAACCCTAATTCCAATCGCGACATTCATGGTAGATACATAGGCAAACAATCTCTCCCTGCAAAAGCCAACTTCATCCATCGTCCAATTGTAGAAGAATACGGAAATTTATTAAGAAAACTTCTATACAAAACAAACACTCTACTAACACCAATTCCTCAACAAATCAAACAAATATACCTAACCCATGACATCGATTCCATAACCAACTATCGTCGATTACGCGGTTTTATCGGAAGTATGTACCGTTTGATATTTAAGCAAACAGAATCCTTATCTACTACACTAAAATCACTTATCAACATCCAAAACGATCCCGCCTATACTTTTCCTTGGATTCTCAACCAAGACAACCAACTACCACAAGCTAAACAAATCTATTTCATCAAAGCTACAATCCATGCCTCTGGTTTCGATTACCCAACATACAACCTAATAAGCAAAGACTTCACACAACTCAAAAACGAAATACTAACCTCATCACCTAATGCAATATTCGGCCTTCACGCAAGTTATAAAAGTGGCAACACTCCAGACATTATCTCCAAAGAACAAAAACGATTACAACTTGTAATAGAAAATCAACACATTACCACTTCACGACACCACTACCTCCGTTCACTCCAACCCATCGATATGGAATCTCTAATAGATGCTCATATCACCGACGACTACACCATGGGCTATGCCGATATAGCAGGTTTTCGACTAGGCACATGCCGCGCAGTTCGTTTCATTAACCCAGCAACACGCCAACTTCGTCCCCTAACTCTTCATCCACTCACTATTATGGACTGCTCATTGAGCGGAGAAAAATACATGGCACTCCAATATCACCAAGCCTTATCTTATGCCAAAACACTAATCACCCAAACAAAGATCTACAATGGAGAACTATCACTTCTATGGCATAATACAATTTTCACCACCAACAACTACCACAAAAAACTATATTCAGACTTAATACTATATCTCAAATGAAAATTATAACAATAGTTGGTGCCCGACCTCAATTCATCAAAGCATCAATGATAAGCAAAGCAATTATTGATTTCAATAAAAAACAAGGTCATATAGCTATAAACGAACTCATATTACACTCCGGACAACATTACGATGAAAATATGAGTCGCATTTTCTTCGATCAACTATCGATTCCCCGTCCACAATGGATTTTAGAAGGTAAAGACCTATCAATACCTCAACTTTGCGAAATAATATTACCCATTCTAATAAAAGAACAGCCCGATTATGTACTACTTTACGGCGATACCAATACAACATTAGCAGGAGCACTAGCTGCTGAAAAAACAAACATAAAAATAATTCATGTAGAAGCAGGACTTCGAAGCTTTAACCTTAATATGCCCGAAGAACATAACCGAATCGAAACCGATCGCCGTTCTCATTTACTATTCTGCCCAACAACAACAGCAGTCAAACACCTATACAATGAAGGCATCACTCAAAACGTTTACAACGTAGGAGACGTAATGTACGACTCAGCCTTATATTTCTCCAAATTTGCAAAAACAAATTCTTCTATTTTACAAAAACTAAACATCAAACCCAAACAATTCAATTTAGCAACTATCCACCGTGCAGAAAACACAAATGATATAACACGCTTACACGAAATTCTACTTGCCTTCAACAAAATAGCAACACCAACAAAACCTATTATACTACCACTACACCCTCGTACTAAAAATATAATTACCAAAAACAACAATCTTCAACACATTTTACAAAACAACAAAAATATCATCATAATTGAACCCGTATCATTTATTGATATGATAGTTCTTGAATCAACAGCCCATAAAATTCTCACGGATTCTGGAGGTATACAAAAAGAGGCATACTTCCATAAAACACCATGCATAACCTTACGTGACGAAACAGAATGGGTTGAAACCATAAGTTCTGGATGGAACCAACTTGCAGGTTGCAATCATCAACGAATAATTGATTGCTACAACACAACAACACAAACTACCACAATAAAAGAATATGGTAATGGCACCACTGCCAATCAAATAGTTGACATAATATGGCAAAAAAAATATTAATACTAACAGAACCATTTGCTCCTCCATCTTATCTACCTCGCATAATCAATCTATGCAAAAATTTAGACAAAAACAAATGGGATATCCACATTTTTACAGAAAAAATTATAGATATAAACTACAATACAGATTTATGCACATTACATCAAATGCCTTACTACAAATCAAAAAACAAACTATATTGGTTTTATATGTGGGCATTACATTTCCTTTTTCAATATAAAGATATTAAACTACAAAAGTTCATTGAAAAACAAATAAATATAAATAATTTCGATATTATTTTTTGTAGTATTTCAAATATATTCCCAATTACCACAGCAGCACGATTATCAAAAAAATACAATAAACCTCTAATCATAGACCTAAGAGATATAGACGAACAATGGGGTAATCATAAATATTTCACTCATACTATATCAAACTTTACCACAATAAATCATTTTATATCAAAAAAAATAGAAAACAAAAACATAAAACGCCGCAATAAAGCCCTAATTCAAGCTAAAATCATAACAACAATATCACCATGGCATCGCGATTTTATAAAAAACATAAATCCTAATACAGAATTAATATACAATGGGTACGATGCCAAAATATTTACCCCAGAACAAATACACACCAATACTTTCAACATTACATATACCGGACGCCTTATAGATCTTAAATTCAGAAATCCAAATCTACTTTTCAAGGCAATAGAACAACTCAACAAAGAAAAACAAATATCTCCAGACACATTAAAAATTAAATGGTATATTGGAAATAATCTAAAAAATGAACTCATTAAACTTATAGAACTACACAATATAACATCATACAACGAAATTTTAGATTTTGTCCCAAATAACAAAATACCCAACATACTAAACAATTCATCTATTAACCTAATTTTATCAACAAAATCATCAGATAATGGTCCACACGGCATTATGACAACCAAATTCTTCGAAGCCCTCGGAGTAGAAAAACCAATACTGTGCGTACAAAGTGATGAAGAATGCCTAGCTAGGGTCATAAGAGAAACTAATGCTGGACTAGCTGCCACAAATGTTGAAGAAATAAAAAAATTTATACTTCACCACTACAACCAATGGTTGAAACATGGATATACACAAATAAATATAATAAACAAAGAGCAATTTTCTCGTCAAAAACAAGCACTCCAATTCGAAGAATTATTCAACAAAATAATCAAATGAAACATCTACACATCATTTCTTTCGATATCCCTTATCCAGCCAATTATGGTGGCGCAATTGATGTATTCTACCGTATCAAATCACTCCATAATGCAGGTATTAAAATCATCCTACATTGTTGGCACAAAGACGATCGATCTTATCAGCCCATACTTGACTCCCTCTGCGAGAAAGTCTACTACTACAGACGCCAAACAAACCTCATAAAACAATTTGGACTAAAACCATATGCCGTACTTACACGCTCTTCACAATCTTTAATCAACAACCTATTAAAAGACAATTACCCCATTCTATTCGAAGGTTTAGTATCTTGCTACTATATAAACAGCAAACACTTAAAGAATCGAGTCAAACTATTCCGCGAATGTAATGTCGAACATGACTATTATAAAGAACTAGCTAAAGCATCATCAAAACTAAGCAATAAAATATATTTCTACATAGAAGCACTTAAACTTAAATTTTTTGAACATAATTTATCATACGCAAACTATATTTTAGCATTATCGCATAACGATGAAAAATATTTCATCTCACAATATCCAAAGACCCCAGTTATATATCTACCCTGTGCACATCCCAACGAAACAATATCTATCAACGAAGGCATAGGCAACTACATCTTGTATCATGGCAATCTTGCCGTTGCCGAAAACGAGAAAGCTGCCCTCTATCTCTGCAATAATATATTTTCCAAATTAAAAAACATAAAATGTGTCATAGCTGGTCGTAATCCACAAAAAATACTAATTGACAAAGTTTCACAACTTTCCAATGTAGAACTTATATGCAATCCCGATGAAACCACTATGTCTAATTTAATACAAAATGCTCACATACATCTACTAATCACCTTCCAAAATACAGGAATAAAACTTAAACTACTCAACACCTTATTCGCAGGCAAACATATTATTGCAAACAACCTTATGGTAGATGGTAGCGATACAGAAATATTATGTCATATAGCAAACACACCTAAAGAGCAAATCGCCAAATGCCAAGAATTAATTCTAAAATCTTTCTCCAAAGAAGAAAAACTCAAACGCAAAAAACTACTACTTTCAAAATTTTCTAACTCAATTCAATCTGATATAATATCCCAACTAATACAAAACATGACAAATTGACACAAAAATATGACAAACTTAATAATATATCCACATTGGCACAAAATATGATAATACAAAAGAGACGCACAATTGCGTCTCTTTCAATTTATAAAAATAATAACTTTAAAAACTTATAGATCATGAACATTAAACCACTTGCTGACCGCGTGCTAATCCTTCCTGCTCCGGTCGAAGAAAAAACAATTGGAGGTATTATCATCCCTGATTCAGCAAAAGAAAAACCACTAAGAGGCGAAGTCATTGCAGTTGGCAATGGCACTAAAGACGAAGAAATGATTCTAAAAGCTGGCGACCAAGTACTTTATGGCAAATATGCTGGCACCGAACTCGAAATCGACGGTAACAAATATCTTATCATGCGCCAATCTGACGTTCTCGCTATTATCTAATTGTATTAATCTAAACATTAACAAATAATAATTAAATTATGTCTAAAGTAATTTCATTCAATATAGATGCTCGCGACCAACTCAAAAAAGGTGTCGACGAACTTGCAAATGCAGTTAAAGTTACTCTCGGTCCTAAAGGTCGCAACGTAATTATCGAAAAAAAATATGGTGCACCACACATCACTAAAGATGGGGTAACTGTTGCAAAAGAAATCGAACTAGAAGATTCTGTACAAAATCTCGGTGCTCAACTCGTCAAAGAAGTAGCATCTAAAACTGGCGACGATGCTGGTGATGGTACTACTACTGCTACTGTCCTTGCTCAAGCTATCGTTGGCGTTGGTCTCAAAAACGTCACTGCTGGTGCTAATCCTATGGACCTCAAACGTGGTATCGACAAAGCTGTTGCCAAAGTAGTTGAAAGCATCCGTGCTCAAGCCCAAGAAGTTGGTGACAACTACGACAAAATCGAACAAGTCGCAACTATCTCTGCCAACAACGACGCTGTTATCGGCAAACTCATCGCCGATGCTATGAAAAAAGTATCAAAAGATGGTGTCATCACTATCGAAGAGGCTAAAGGTACTGACACAACTATCGATGTTGTAGAAGGTATGCAATTCGACCGTGGATATATTTCTCCATATTTCGTAACTAATACAGAAAAAATGGAAGTGGAAATGGAAAAACCTTTCATCCTCATCCACGACAAAAAAATCTCTAATCTCAAAGAGTTACTTCCTGTACTCGAACCTGCAGTCCAATCAGGTCGTCCATTACTTATCATCGCTGAAGATGTTGATTCTGAAGCATTAACTACGCTTGTAGTTAACCGTCTCCGTGCTCAACTCAAAATCTGTGCTGTCAAAGCACCTGGCTTTGGCGACCGTCGTAAAGAGATGCTCGAAGACATCGCAGTACTCACTGGTGGTATCATTATCTCTGAAGAAAAAGGTATCAAACTCGAAAACGCGACTATCGAAATGCTTGGTACTGCCGAACGCATCACTGTTAGCAAAGACAACACTGTGATCGTAAATGGGGCAGGCTCAAAAGAATATATCATGGCGCGCGTTGCTCAAATCAAATCACAAATAGCAACCACTTCTTCTGACTATGACCGCGAAAAACTCCAAGAACGCCTTGCCAAACTTGCTGGCGGTGTTGCCGTACTCTATGTTGGTGCTGCTTCTGAAGTTGAAATGAAAGAAAAGAAAGACCGCGTAGATGATGCTCTCAGCGCAACTCGTGCTGCTATCGAAGAAGGTATCGTACCTGGTGGGGGTGTAACTTACATCCGCGCTATCTCTGCTCTCAAAGGTCTCAAAGGCGAATGCGACGACGAACAAACTGGTATCGAAATCGTTAAACGCGCTATCGAAGAACCTCTCCGCCAAATCTCTACTAACGCTGGCAAAGAAGGAGCCGTAATCGTACAAAAAGTACGCGAAGGTGAAGGCGACTTCGGGTATAACGCTCGTTTCGACCGCTTTGAAAACATGTTTGCCGCTGGTGTAGTTGACCCTGCCAAAGTTACTCGCGTAGCCCTCGAAAACGCAGCCTCTATCGCTGGCATGTTCCTCACTACTGAATGTGTTATCACTGACAAAAAAGAAGAAAACCCAGTTCCTGCCATGCCTCCAATGGGAGGTGGCATGGGTGGCATGATGTAAAAAACATAAAATAACAATAAAAAAACTGATAGAAATTTCTATCAGTTTTTTTATTCTCCCTCCTTTTATATCTAATTGCTAAAGTATTACTATCCAATAGAATTTGTATATTTACTCATGATTATATTATTTATTTTACCGAAACAAGATAATCAAAAAACAAACTCCTTTAATATGAATTAGCCTAATTTTTTTATTTATCAAAAGAAAATTTACTAAACAAGAATAATATACAAAACAAAGCAACAAAAAATCCTCTTATCAATAAACAATAAGAGGATTTTTTATATATACCTTAATAATTAGTTGATATCATCAGAAATTTCTTCAATATCAGTAACATTTCGGGTAGCTTGAGACATACGATCATACTCATCTCGCGGTGCAACAAACAAGTGATCATACTCTCTTAAACCAGTACCTGCTGGAATCTTATGTCCAACAATAACATTTTCTTTCATTCCAGCAAGGTAATCAACTTTGCCATTGATAGCAGCCTCATTTAACACTTTTGGTGTTTCTTGGAATGATGCAGCTGACATAAACGATTGTGTTTGAAGTGCCGCACGAGTAATACCTTGAAGCATTTGAAGAGAAGTTGCTGGCATAGCATCACGAGTTTCTACTGGACGCATATCGCGACGTTTAAGAGCCGAATTTTCATCTCGAAGTTTACGTGCAGTTACGATTTGACCTGCCATAAAATTAGTAGAATCACCTGCATCTGTAACTACTTTTTTGCCCCAAATACGATCATTTTCCTCCATAAACTCTATCTTATCTACAACTTGACCTTCAAGGAAACGGGTATCACCTGCATCTGCTATTTGCACTTTACGCATCATCTGACGAACAATAACCTCAAAGTGTTTATCATTAATTTTCACACCTTGGAGACGATAAACATCTTGCACTTCATTCACAATATATTCTTGAACAGCAGTAGGTCCTTTAATTGCCAAAATATCAGCAGGTGTAATAGCTCCATCCGAGAGAGGAGTACCTGCTCGTACATAGTCACCATCTTGAACAAGAATTTGTTTTGACAATTGCACAAGATATTTTTTCTCTTCACCAGTACGTGATGTTAATATGATTTCACGATTACCACGTTTAATTTTACCGAATGAAATTTCACCATCAATTTCTGCAACAACCGCTGGATTAGATGGATTACGTGCTTCAAACAATTCTGTAACACGTGGAAGACCACCAGTAATGTCACCAGTTTTACCTACAGCGCGTGGAATCTTAACAATTAAATCACCAGGTTTTACCTTTTGTTTTGCATCAATAACCAAGTGAGCACCTACAGGAAGGTTGTATGTTTTAAGTACATTACCAGCTTTATCAACAATTTGAGCTGCTGGAGCTTTAGTTTTGTCTTTCGACTCGATAATGATTTTTTCCAAAAGACCTGTTGTTTCATCCGATTCTACTTTATATGTTGAATTTTCAACCATAGATTCGAATTGAACAATACCAGCAACCTCCGAAACTATTACAGCATTAAATGGATCCCATTCACAAATCTTATCCCCTTTTTTAACATCAGAACCTGTAGGAATAAAAAGTTTTGAACCGTAAGGAATATTTTGTGTTGTAAGAGCAATACCTGTATTATGATCAATTATACGAGCTTCGGCTAAACGACCTACAACAACTTGATATTTAACTCCAGTTGCATCCTCTGCTTCCACAGTACGAAGTTCATCTATTTCAAGACGACCATCATATTTAGATGTAATACCATTATCAACTGCAATATTCGAAGCCACACCACCGACGTGGAATGTACGAAGTGTCAACTGAGTACCTGGTTCACCAATAGATTGCGCCGCAATAACACCAACAGCTTCACCTTTGTTAACCATACGACCATTTGCAAGGTTACGACCATAACACTTAGCACAAACACCATGACGAGCTTCACATGTAAGAACCGAACGAATTTCTACACGCTCAATTGGAGAATTTTCAATTTGCTTAGCTGCAGCTTCAACAATTTCTTCTCCAGCAGCAACAATAAGGTCACCTGTAATAGGATCAATAATATCGTGAACAGACACACGACCTAATATACGTTCATAAAGAGAAGCAACAACCTCTTCATTATTTTTTATTTCAGTCGCAATAAGACCACGAAGAGTACCACAATCCTCCTCTGTAATGATAACATCATGAGAAACATCAACAAGACGACGTGTGAGATAACCTGCATCGGCTGTTTTCAACGCCGTATCGGCAAGACCTTTACGCGCACCGTGAGTAGAAATAAAGTACTCCAACACACTAAGACCTTCTTTAAAGTTGGCCAAGATAGGGTTTTCAATAATTTGACCACCTTCAGCACCTGCCTTTTGCGGTTTAGCCATCAAACCACGCATACCTGACAACTGACGAATCTGCTCACGAGAGCCACGGGCTCCTGAATCCAACATCATATATACTGAGTTGAAACCTTGGTTGTCGCCCGAGAGTTGTTTCATTACGACATTTGTCAACTCGCTGTTAACACGAGTCCAAGTGTCGATAATTTGATTATAACGTTCGTTATTAGTGATATAACCCATGTTATAATCGTTCATAATATTTTCTACCTCTTCATAACCAGAGTTAACGAGAGCTTCTTTTTCTGCAGGGATGATAACGTCAGCCAAGTTGAATGACAAACCACCACGGAACGCCATTTGATAACCGAGATTTTTAATATCATCAAGGAATTTTGCTGTACGAGCCACACCGCAAGTTTCGATTACGCGACCGATAACGTTACGAAGTGACTTTTTAGACAACAATTCGTTGAGATAACCACACTCTTTTGGTACGAATTTGTTAACGATAACACGACCAACTGTAGTTTCTTCGATCAAACGTGTTACGAAGTTACCATCTTTATCTACATCTTGTGTACGCACAGAGATGATAGCGTGGATATCTACTGCCCCTTCGTTATAAGCAATTTCAACCTCTTCTGGAGAGTAGAATTTCAAGCCTTCACCTTTCACGCCCTTACGAGCTTTAGTGATATAGTAAAGACCAAGAACCATATCTTGAGAAGGAACTGTAATAGGCGAACCGTTAGCAGGGTTAAGGATGTTGTGAGAAGCGAGCATAAGCATTTGAGCTTCGAGAACAGCCTCATTACCAAGCGGGAGGTGAACCGCCATCTGGTCACCATCAAAGTCAGCATTGAACGCAGTACATGAAAGCGGATGAAGTTGAATTGCTTTACCCTCAATCATCTTAGGTTGGAAAGCCTGAATACCCAAACGGTGAAGAGTCGGAGCACGGTTAAGCAACACTGGATGACCTTTCATCACATGTTCAAGAATATCCCAAACAACTGGATCTTTACGGTCAATAAATTTCTTAGCCGATTTAACTGTTTTTACAATACCACGTTCGATAAGTTTACGAATGATAAATGGTTTGTAAAGCTCAGCTGCCATATCTTTAGGAAGACCGCACTCGTGCATTTGCAATTCTGGACCTACAACGATAACCGAACGAGCAGAATAATCAACACGTTTACCGAGGAGGTTTTGACGGAAACGACCTTGTTTACCTTTCAAACTATCAGTCAAAGATTTCAAAGGACGATTAGAGTCAGTCTTCATTGCGTTTGACTTGCGTGAGTTATCAATCAATGAATCGACAGCCTCTTGCAACATACGCTTTTCATTGCGAAGAATAACCTCTGGAGCTTTGATTTCGATAAGACGTTTGAGACGGTTATTACGAATAATAACACGACGATACAAATCATTGATATCTGAAGTTGCAAAACGACCACCATCAAGAGGCACCAAAGGACGCAATTCTGGCGGTATAACTGGCAAAGTTTTAAGAATCATCCATTCAGGACGATTACGATGACGCGCAGCACGGAACGACTCAATAACATTCAAACGTTTCAAAGCCTCAGCTTTGCGTTGTTGTGATGTATCAGTATTCGCTTTATCACGCAATTCATAAGAAAGTTTATCCAAATCAAGGTTACGAAGCATATCATAAATAGCCTCAGCACCCATCTTACAAATAAACTTATTTGGATCTGTATCTTCAAGTAAATGGTTATTACGATCTTTTTCGTACAACATATCCATCAACTCCATGTAACGATCCTCTTCAATCAATTCACCAACTTGAACACCCTCTACTCCTTCAAGAACACCGGTTTGGAGAATAATATATTTTTCGTAATAAATGATAGCATCTAATTTCTTAGATGGCATACCGAGAAGATAACCAATTTTGTTTGGTGTTGAACGGAAATACCAAATATGAGCAACAGGAACAACAAGCTGAATGTGACCAGAACGCTCACGACGAACTTTCTTTTCAGTAACCTCAACACCACATCTATCACAGACAATACCTTTATAACGAATACGTTTATATTTACCGCAATGGCACTCATAGTCACGAGTAGGACCGAAGATGCGCTCGCAGAACAAACCATCTCGTTCAGGTTTATATGTACGATAGTTGATAGTTTCAGGCTTCAAAACCTCACCATAAGAAGCCTCAAGAATCTCTTCTGGAGAAGCTAAACCAATAGTGATTTTACTGAAATTAGTTTTTACTTTATTATCTCTTCTAAAAGCCATAGTCTTTTATATGATAAGTGCAAATAAATGCGCAATTAATATTAAATTCCTCTAAAAGAATGGGTATTACTCTAATTTAACGCTAAGAGCTAGACCTTCTAATTCGTGCAACAATACATTAAGCGATTCTGGAATACCTGCTTGTGGCATCGGCTCACCTTTAACAATAGCCTCATATGCACGAGCACGACCCATAACGTCATCTGACTTAACAGTCAAAATTTCTTGAAGAATGCTAGATGCACCAAATGCTTCAAGTGCCCAAACCTCCATCTCTCCAAAACGTTGACCACCAAATTGTGCTTTACCACCCAAAGGTTGTTGCGTAATAAGAGAATAAGGACCAATAGAACGAGCGTGCATTTTGTCATCAACCATGTGACCTAGTTTCAAGAAGTATGTCACACCTACAGTTGCAGGTTGGTCAAAACGCTCACCTGTGCCACCATCATAAAGATAAGTTTTTCCATAACGAGGCACACCCGCTTTATCACACCATTCATTAAGATCATCAATATCTGCACCATCAAAAATAGGAGTTGCAAATTTAACACCCAACTCTTTACCTGCCCAACCCAAAACAGCTTCAAAAATCTGACCAAGGTTCATACGAGAAGGCACACCAAGTGGATTCAAACAAATATCAACTGGAGTACCATCTGCGAGGAATGGCATATCTTCTTGACGAACAACTTTAGAAACAATACCTTTATTTCCATGACGACCCGCCATTTTGTCACCTACACGAATTTTACGTTTTTTAGCAACATAAACTTTCGCAAGTTGCACAATACCAGAAGGTAGTTCATCTCCAATAGTAAGATTAAATTTAGCACGTTTAAGCTGAGCATCAAGTTCTTTAACTTTTCGCAAATAGTTTTTGATAATATCACGAATCATATCATTACGATGAGCATCAGTTGTCCATTTTGTCAACTGAACCGTATTGAAATCGATTTCGTTCAACACTTTTTGTGTAAATTTATTACCACGTGGAATAATATCAACACCCATAAAATCCTTCACGCCTTGAGATGTTTTACCATTAATCGTAGCAACCAATTTTTCAATCAACAAAGCCTTCAAAGCTGCAACTTCTTGCTTGAAGTTTTCATCCATACGATCAATAATCTCTTTATCAGCAATACGATCTTTGCGTGTTTTCTGCGCTTTACAATACAATTCCTTACCGATAATTACTCCACGAAGAGATGGTGATGCCTTGAGGGATGCATCCTTAACATCTCCTGCTTTATCACCGAAAATAGCACGAAGAAGTTTTTCTTCAGGAGTTGGGTCTGTTTCACCTTTTGGAGTGATTTTTCCAATAAGAATGTCACCAGGAACAACATGTGCACCAATACGGATAATACCATTTTCATCAAGATTACGAGTTGCATCTTCACTTACATTAGGAATATCTGCAGTAAGTTCTTCCGCTCCACGCTTAGTTTCACGAACTTCAAGAGAATATTCACTTACGTGAACAGAAGTAAAGATATCTTCACGAACAATACGTTCATTAAGAACAATAGCATCCTCATAGTTATAACCTTTCCATGGAATATAAGCCACTTTAAGATTACGTCCAAGAGCCAATTCTCCATTTTGAGTCGAATAACCTTCTGTAAGAATCTGACCCTTAGTCACTTTATCCCCTTTACGCACAATAGGACGAAGGTCAATAGTCGTATCTTGGTTAGTACGCATAAATTTAGGCAATTTATACTCTTTAACCGAATCAACAAAACTAACAAAATCTTCATCTTCTGTGCGATCATAATTAATACGAATAACAGAAGCATCAACAAATTCAACTACACCATCACCTTCTGCCATGATTTGAGTACGAGAGTCACGAATCATTTGACCTTCGATACCAGTACCCACAATAGGAGCTTCCGAACGAAGCAATGGAACCGCTTGACGCATCATATTTGATCCCATCAACGCACGGTTAGCATCATCGTGTTCCAAGAATGGAATTAAGGCAGCTGCAATAGAAGCAATTTGTTGTGGTGCAACGTCCATCATATTTACCTCTGTTGGAGGCACAAGTGGAAAATCAGCTTCAAGACGAGCCTTAACTTTATTACGGATAAATGTACCATCCTCATTCAATGGTGCATTTCCTTGAGCTACTACAAGATCTTCTTCTTCCTCTGCTGTCAAATAAACAACATCATCATTATTAAGATTAACTCTACCATCTTCCACCTTACGATATGGGGTAGATATAAAACCAAGATCATTTATTTTTGCATAAATACACAAAGAAGAAATCAAACCAATATTTGGACCCTCTGGAGTCTCAATAGGACAAAGACGACCATAATGTGTATAATGCACGTCACGAACCTCGAAACCTGCACGATCACGCGAAAGACCACCAGGACCAAGAGCCGACAAACGACGTTTATGTGTAATTTCTGCCAATGGGTTAGTTTGGTCCATAAACTGCGATAACGCATTAGTACCAAAATATGTATTGATGACAGAAGATATAGTTTTAGCATTGATAAGGTCTACTGGAGTAAACACCTCATTATCACGAACATTCATACGTTCACGAATAGTACGAGACATACGAGCCAAACCAACACCAAATTGATTATATAATTGTTCTCCAACAGTACGCACTCGACGATTACTCAAGTGGTCAATATCGTCAACTGTCACTTTAGAGTTAATAAGTTCAATAAGATATTTAATAATCTCTATAATATCTTCGCGAGTAAGTACGCGAACATCCATATCTGTAGAGAGATTAAGTTTTTTATTGATTCGATAACGACCAACCTCTCCTAAATCATAACGCTTTTCCGAGAAAAACAACCCATTAATAACCTCACGAGCTGTTTGATCATCTGCTGGCTCTGCATTACGCAATTGACGATAAATATGCAACACAGCTTCACGCTCTGTATTAGAAGGGTCTTTTTGAAGAGTATTATAAATAATTTGATACTCTTTCATATTTTGCTCTTCTTTATGGAGAAGAATTGTTTGACTACCAGAATCAATAATTGGTTGAATATGAGCTTTAGTAAGTTCTGTTTCACGTTCAATTATAACCTCTGTACGCTCAACAGTAACAACCTCACCTGTAGCCTCAT
Organism: Candidatus Aphodosoma sp.; assembly: GCA_045635445.1. GTDB lineage: Bacteria > Bacteroidota > Bacteroidia > Bacteroidales > Paludibacteraceae > Aphodosoma. The sequence goes on along the minus strand of JAZRCE010000002.1, from coordinate 994 downwards.
CAACAAAATCCTCTATACGAGGCTTAACAACACGCGCAGCCAATTGACGACCAACAACGCGGTTAAGATTTGTCTTGTTAACTTTTACTTCTTCAGCAAGACCAAAAGTTTCAAGAATGTCTTTATCTGTTTCATAACCAATTGCACGCAACAAAGTAGTTACAGGCAATTTTTTCTTACGATCGATATAAGCATACATAACATTATTAATGTCAGTTGCAAACTCAATCCAAGAACCACGAAATGGGATAATACGAGCAGAATAAAGTTTAGTACCATTAGTATGTACACTTTGACCAAAGAATACACCAGGAGAACGATGCAATTGTGAAACAATAACACGCTCTGCACCATTTATAACAAAAGTACCCTTATCAGTCATATACGGGATAGGACCCAAATATACGTCTTGGATAACAGTATCAAATTCTTCATGATCTGGATCAGTACAATATAACTTAAGCTTAGCTTTTAAAGGTACACTATAAGTAAGACCACGACGAAGACACTCCTCTATTGTATAACGAGGAGGTTCAATATAATAGTCAAGAAATTCAAGTACAAAATTATTGCGGGTATCAGCAATTGGGAAGTTTTCAGCAAAAACTTTATACATACCCTCATTCTTTCTATTCTCAGTTGCAGTATCGAGTTGAAAGAAATCCCTAAACGATTTGAGTTGAACTTCCAAAAAGTCAGGATAAGGAAATTGACTTTTTACAGAAGCAAAACTAACTCTTTGATTGTTAGTATTTAAAGACATAAGTATAAGAATATTTGTTGAACTTAGTTAATTATACGTAAAAAGGTTTAGAGTCCCTTTTTATCGGGATTCTAAACCATATTTCCTGATTGAACAGGAGTAAAGTCTTACTTAAGTTCAACTTCAGCACCTGCTTCAGCAAGTTGTTTTTTAAGAGCTTCAGCTTCGTCTTTAGAAACACCTTCTTTAAGGTTAGAAGGAGCGCCGTCAACGATATCTTTAGCTTCTTTC
>JAZRCE010000001.1:0-1986 GCA_045635445.1 Candidatus Aphodosoma sp. | reverse complement strand
ATCGTTGAATAGAGCGAATAGATTGTCATAATCGCTGCTATCCGAAGGATAGATATACTGCTTCAATGACGCTTTCGCCTGCTGATGTTCTGCTAACTGAATAATCTCATTTGCTGGCAGATTGGCGCCACTATTCTCATCAGCATTGCTAAAACGGATAAATCTGCGAATAGAACTTTTGATTCGATAAACTTTATCTGCCTTGTATGTAACAAAGATACTCTGCTGTTCGGCATTATTGAATATATCTAAAATCGACACTCCGCCATAAGATATGCCCACTTTTTCTCCTTGTTCGTTGGTCTGTGCATCTATATAACTTTTCTGTAATTGCCAAATATCCTCATCTATACCATCAAACTTTCGCTCTCTATTGAGTTGCATATCGGCACCAGGTACATCTTTAAGCCCAGTAGCCATGCCTATCACCTCGACCAATCCTTTGTTGTAATACTTCACAAAAAGCATATAACCCATTTCCCCCTGGTGCTCTTTGGCAAAATTACCAGTAGCATTAAGGTATATGTAATGCTGATTGTTGTCCGCCTTAAAAAGATTGATTACTTCATGACCAAGATTGGAATATAGATAATCGCCGACATACATTCGATTGAGAACAATGGCTTTGCCCTCATTTATTTCTTTTTCGTTCATAGTAGTAGTTCGTTCTGCCACACAACTCCTACTATGGCTATCCGCACAAAAAAGAAAGTGTGGAGTTGACTTTCGTTTATCTAAGTGAAGGTTGTGGAAAGACCTGTGACAACAATAAACGATACGATACCCCACACTTGGATAGTATGAGGGTAAATACATCAAAGGTGTATAGCCGCATAACTATACAAGGAATGAGTGTTATCCGTCGTCCTGTTGTCATTGAAAACTTCCACATTTTCACTTAAGCACAGTGCGAAAACACTTTCCATTATGTAACGAATTGAGTATAAATCAACCCAATCCAAATACAAATATATGAAATATTTGGTTAACGAACAACACTCAAATGGGATATCGCAAAATAAAAATAACATTATCATATATTTATGACACAGACGAGTGATTTAGATAAAAGATTTCCCTTTTTTTGTTAATATATCGACAACGAATAGTAGATAACTCATTTTTCTATAACTTTGTGGTACATTCTGGTTGATTGCTGGATAATAAGTTTGATGTTAGTTACAAATAATTGATATATAATTGAGCAATGAATAATAACGAAAAACTCAAAGGAAAGCGTGGTAGTGTAAGCGAATACCTTGATAAGATTGGAGAATATGCCTTGCTCTCTGCCGAAGAGGAGCAAGAGTTACTGCCACAAGCTGCTAATGGCAATGAGGAGGCTCTCGACAAAATTATAAATGCTAATCTGCGTTTTATTGTTAGCATAGCAAACCAATATCAAAATAGAAGACTCTCTCTGCTCCAGCTCTTTGATATCAGTAGGCAAGGGTTAGTGAATGCCGTAAAGGAGAGCGTTTCAAAACCTCACAATCAAAGGTTTATTCAGTTCGCTGTGCCGTATATGCGAAAGGCTATCGAAGAGGCGATAACTGCAAACAATGAATAGCCTTTGATATGGAGGTAAACGATACGATGAATAATAAAACCTTAATTATTTTTGTATCAAATCCTGTAACACTTTTTTAGGACGACACATGCTCCTCCTCAAAATGCGAAATTTTGGACACTTTTTTTGGACCGCTTTTGAGGCATTTTTTGGACCCCCATTTTCAAAGTGGTGACCAAAAGTGACCATTTTTGAGGTTTTGAAAAGAAGAAACCCCCGTAGAATGCATTCTACGAGGGTTTTTAGTACCCAGAGCCGGGGTCGAACCGGCACAGGGGTGAACCTACTGGTGTTTGAGACCAGCGCGTCTACCGATTCCGCCATCTGGGCATCAGATTTCTCTGAATTGCGGTGCAAATATAGAGATTATTTCCGAATTGGCAAAACTTTTTGGATATTTTTTGCAATTATTTTAC